>JAOTYN010000020.1 GCA_029861825.1 Cyclobacteriaceae bacterium | reverse complement strand
CGATGCAGGGTCCGCAGGCATTGGCCAGTACCACTCCTCCCATTTTTTCAAATATTCTTAAGTAACCATCACGCTCCACAGTATATCGAACTTGTTCCGAGCCTGGGGTAATGGTAAACTCCGACTTGGCGGTCAGATTTTTATCAATAGCCTGTTGCGCTATAGAAGCAGCACGGGTTATGTCTTCATAGGACGAATTAGTACAGGATCCAATCAGTCCCACTTCCAATTTTTGGGGCCAGCCTTTTTCTTTCACCACCTCGGCAAACTTGGAAATAGGCGTGGCCAGATCCGGAGTGAAAGGCCCGTTGATATGCGGTTCCAGTTCGGAGAGATTGATTTCGATTACCTGATCGAAATAGTCTTGGGGATTGTCATAAACCTCCTGATCGCCGGTAAGATGTTCTTTTATGGCATCGGCGAGATCGGCAACTTCTGCTCTTCCGGAACCTCTCAGATATTGGGCCATTTTCTCATCGTACCCGAAGGTGGAGGTAGTGGCTCCGATCTCTGCACCCATATTACAGATGGTTCCCTTGCCTGTGGCCGATAAACTTTTGGCGCCTTCACCAAAATACTCTACTATAGCTCCGGTACCACCCTTAACCGTTAGGATCCCCGCCACTTTCAGGATCACATCTTTGGAGGCTGTCCAACCGCTCAAATTTCCGATGAGTTTAACCCCTATTAATTTTGGAAATTTTAGTTCCCAGGGCATTCCGGCCATAACATCCACCGCATCCGCCCCGCCTACTCCAATGGCGATCATTCCCAGTCCCCCAGCATTAACGGTGTGGGAATCGGTACCGATCATCATGCCACCTGGAAAAGCGTAATTTTCCAGTACTACCTGATGAATGATGCCGGCGCCGGGCTTCCAAAATCCGATGCCGTACTTGTTGGATACCTGGGCCAGGAAATCAAATACTTCGCTACTGGCATTTATGGAATTCTTTAAATCCTCGACAGCCCCTGACTTAGCCAGGATCAAGTGATCGCAATGGACGGTGGAAGGCACTGCTGCTTTTTTCTTTCCGGCCTGCATAAACTGAAGCAGAGCCATTTGTGCAGTGGCGTCTTGCATGGCGACACGATCCGGGGCGAAATCAACATAGGTTTTTCCCCTTTGAAAATTCTCCAGTACCTGGTCCTGGTGCAGGTGGGAGAATAAGATCTTTTCAGAAAGGGTAAGCGGTCGATTCACTACTTTACGAGCAGCCTCTATGCGGCTGGCAAGTCCACCGTAAGTGGCCTTAATCATGTCAATATCAAATACCATTTAGTGATTTTTTAATGATTTAAAATATGTGATTTTTAGGAGTTCAAAGGTAATTAAATTAAGGGAATTTTCACTTCACCCGGCCATTAAATCACTTCCGGTAAGGGCGCTAATTCCGAACTAAAAAAATTATTGTTATCAATGTAAGTTTTGAGGTAAAGAAAGTTGGGAATCCAAATAAGATTCTGCTAGCTTTAAAATATAAAATCAGGGCCATTCTTGTTAAAGGATCAATTGTTTTATTCTAATTACTGGCGTAAAATAAACCAATAAATAATTGTATTATTTGAATATTTCTTGAATATTTATGGCGGGAAATGCAACACGCTATTTGTCAAGATTTTTAAACGCCTTTCCTCAACAACAGCGGGGCATTTGTAAGTAATACCTTGTATGAGAAGTAAGTTTACGAAGTACTTTTTTACTTTTTTATCTTTAGTTCTGCTGTCACCCCTGTCTTTAATCTCTCAAAGCGACTCACAAGATTGTAGCTTTCCAAGAATACAAGCAGACATCAAACCCACTTGCCGGGATTTGAGCACTGGTCGATTAGACCTGCGGATTTCGGAAGGAACGCCGCCTTATCGCATAGAATGGCAAGATGGTTCCAATAGAAAATATTTAAGAAATTTAGGTGAAGGTGAGTATAGCGTGCAAGTAACAGACGTCTTGGGATGCGTATCACTCAAGTCGTTTGCCGTCAGCTCTTACCGTGACCTAACGGCTTCTGCATCGGTGAGTCATACTTCGAAAACAGGCAAGCATAACGGAAGTATCGATATTCAGGTAGAAGGGGGAGTGCCTCCATACTACTTTACCTGGATAAGCAGCAGGGGTATACTGGTTGGATTAAAACCAGGGCTGCAGTCAATGTCAAAATTACCGTCAGGTGATTATAAGATCACCGTTTATGACGCGGCTCACTGTTATTCGGAAATCATGACCAAGATACAATAGGGATGAAGAGACCATTACATACTTGGTTGTTTATTTTTATGCTGATGTTCGGCAGCAGCTGGTTATGGGCCCAACCGACATTAATAACCAACAATGTCATTCAGCCTACCTGTACGGCTCCCAATAGTGGTCAGATCGATGTGGAACTCATCATGAGTCTTGAAGACACGGTCGTTTTTGTGCTATCTGCATTCCCCTCATCTGGGGGTATGTTTACCCAAACTGATACTACTACCCTCAAGACCATAACCTACCCGGGTTTGGAGGAAGGAAGTTATTTTATTAATGTCTTTGTGCCGGGGATTCCCGGTGACCATGCCCCAGGTATCCTTGTACTACTGGACATTACGGAACCGGTAATTACCGTACCTCCCATCCCTGTCACAGTTTGTAGTAATGACGGACCACAGGACCTTTTAGCCCTGGTAAGCGCAGATCAGCCCGGGGGCACTTTTTCCTTCAGCGGACCTGGTGTGTCCGGTACTAATTTTGATCCTTCGGGATTAAGCGGATTTGAGAATGTAACCGTAACCTACGATCTGGGAGTGTGCTCAGTCATCAACACAATTATCTTTGACGTGGAACCGGCGCCGGTAGTAATACCATTTCCTATAAGCGTCTGTGAAGATAACGGGCTGGTGGATCTTAATACTTTGGTAATCGCCAATATACCGGGTGGTGCTTTCACCTTCTCCGGCACTGGTGTATCGGGAACCGATTTCGACCCCAGCGGATTAAGCGGACCTATTACCGTAACCGCGACCTACGTGCTTAATAATTGTACGGTAATTGAGATGTTCGATATCACCGTGCAGACCTTACCGGTACTAACCCTTTCCGATACTACTTTATGTGATAATATAGGCGTGGTAGACTTGACCACCATCGTCTCGGCAGTTCCAGGAGGGGGGACATGGAACTTTGCCGGACCTGGCGTGAGCGGGAACAATTTTGATCCTGCCGGACTTAGTGGTGCACAGCTTATAAATGTACAATATTCCCAAGGGTTATGTAATGAAACCGGCAGCTTCACCATTACTGTGGAAACGGCGCCTATACTTACTTTAACGCCCACTTCACCATTGTGCGAAAACTCCGGTGCTCAGGACCTGCTGACCATGGTAAGCGCCAATCCTGTAGGAGGCGCATTCAGTTTCGCGGGTCCCGGCGTGTCCGGTACTTCTTTCGATCCGGCGGGACTGGGTGGTACCTCTGCCAATATTGACGTAACCTATGTTTTAGGCAGCTGTACGGTAGTTCAGTCTATGACCATCGATGTGGAAACAACCCCGGTGTTGACCTTGACACCCATTACACCATTGTGCGAAAACGCCGGGACCCAGGATTTATTGACCATGGTGAGCGCCAACCTCCCCGGAGGAGCATTTACCTTTTCCGGACCGGGAGTGGCCGGAACCTCTTTTGATCCCATTGGACTGGGTGGGACTACGGCTAATATAGATGTTACTTATGTTTTGGGTGCTTGTACGGTAACCGATATTTTGGTGATTGACATTGAATCTACACCGGTGCTGACCCTTAACCCTACCACACCGCTATGTGCCAATGCCGGATTACAAAATTTGCTGACCATGGTAAGTGCGAATCCACCCGGCGGCACCTTTAGCTTTTCGGGTACAGGCGTTAGCGGTAATAATTTTGATCCCTTCGGATTGAGCGGCCCCATTAATATTGATGTGACCTACGTATTAGGAGTTTGCTCGGTAACTGAAACCATGGCGATCGATGTAGAACCTACCCCTATACTTACCCTTAATCCAGTTTCGCCGGTTTGTGATGCCGACAGCCCCTATGACTTATCCACCATGGTGTCCGCGAATCCCGCAGGTGGTGCATTTACTTTCAGCGGTCCGGGAGTATCCGGAAACCAATTTGATCCTATGGGTCAGAGCAATATGGTGAACATCAGTGTGACCTATGTTTTAGGAGCCTGTACGGTAAACGAGGTGATGATCATCGAGGTGGAGCAAGCCCCGGTGCTGACGCTGAATCCTGTCACCCCTCTATGTGTTAATGCCGGCCCTCAAGATATAAGTACCTGGGTGACGGCCAATCCTGCGGGAGGTGCCTTCACCTTCACTGGACCGGGTGTATCAGGAACAACCTTCGATCCTGCCGGACTAAATGGGTTTGTAAATATCGATATAGAGTATACCCTGGGAGCCTGTATTGTAATGAACACGATGGTAATCGATGTACAAGCTTTGCCTACTGTGACTTTTAACCCACCCGCGGAGATATGTAATGATCAAGGCCTATTGGATTTATTGACCATAGTGAGTGTAAATCCCACAGGAGGTACTCTCACCTTTTCAGGAGCGGGAGTTATAGGAAATAACTTCAATCCTACCGGATTGGTGGGAGTTATTGATATTCAAGTAACCTACACCTTGAGCAGCTGTACGCGGATCGATACGCTACAACTAAACTTAAACGACGCAGCCACAGTGAATGCCGGGCCCGATCAGGTAGTTTGCGAGACCGATGACGTATTCTTAGCCGGTACTTTTGGTGGGGGAGCCACCTCAGTGCTCTGGACTTCCACCGGCACGGGTCTATTTGATGATAACACCAGCCCTAACGCCATTTACACGCCCAGCTTAATGGATAGAAGTAATGGTAGTGTAATCCTTACTCTTATTACCAACGACCCTGATGGAGCTGGCCCGTGTTCCGTAGAAAGTAGTTCTCTAACGGTCACCTTCAATCCGGCTGCCGTGGTCGATGCGGGAGTGGACCAAACTATTTGTGAGGGAGATGACGCTTTGATAACCGGTACCGTTTCAGGAGCTTCAACGAATCCTGTGTGGACCACTTTAGGTGGAGGATCTTTCGCCGATGCCACCGCTTTAAGTACCACTTATTTTCCGGATGCTTCGGATATTACCACGGGATCGGTTCAATTGGTACTGGTTACTGATGATCCCGACGGCCCCGGGGGGTGCCCGGTGGGCAGCGATACTCTGGATATCATCATAAATCCTATTCCCCAGGTGGATGCTGGTACAGATCAGGCTATTCCAGCCGGAGACATGGTTAACCTGGCCGGTATCATTGGCGGTAGCGCTACCAGCAGTACCTGGAGCAGCAACGGTACAGGCATATTTGATGATATTACTTCATTAAATGCGGTATACACGCCAAGTGCAGCAGATATCATCGCCGGCAGTGTGATATTGATCCTTACTACCAACGATCCTGATGGTCCAGGCCCTTGTACAGCACAAAGTGATCTTATGACGGTGTTGATCGTTACAGGAAATACGGTAATCGCCGGGGCCGATCAAACTCTGTGTGAGGGGGAAAATGTGTTCCTTAACGGCATAGTTGCCTGTATTGCCAATGGCACCACCTGGACCACTACTGGAACGGGGACTTTTGCTGATCCTGATGCTTTAAATACTATTTATGTGCCCAGTGCTGCCGATATAGCGGCCGATAGCATTTTAATGATACTTAACATTGATGATCCTGGTAGTTCATTGGGCTGTGTTCCGACCTCGGATACTTTAGTAGTAAAAATAAATCCCAGCCCAGTGGCTGACGCCGGACTGGATGTAACCATTTGTCAAGGAGATAGTACCCAATTGACCGGTAGTGGTGGCATGACTTATTTGTGGAGTCCGGCTGCTGGTCTTAACGATGCAACCTTGGCTAGCCCTATGGCGTCTCCCATGAATTCCACCATTTACACCCTGACGGTAACCGATGCTGTAGGCTGTACAGATACCTCCCAGGTAACGGTGGATGTTATTATTACGCTGCCTCCTGCCGCCACCAGCCCCGTAGATATCTGTCAGGATTTCTTAGCACCCCGTTTAATGGCTACAGGAATCGATCTGAAGTGGTATACGGACCCGGGCCTAAGCAATTTGGTAGCAAATGGACCTGAATATCAACCAGGACCTGGAGAATTGGACGTGACCGTAGTAGGCAGTACCACTTTTTATGTCACCCAAGATGTAGGTTGTGGAGAGAGCACCGCCACGCAGGTAGTGGTGAATGTCTTTGATCGCAATGATGCCATTTGTAGCACATTATGTCCTACGGTTGACTTCACGGCGGTGGTTACAGATGTGGTATGCTTTGGGGACAATACCGGCATCATTGATCTTACCAATATTGTGGGCTCAGGGGGATCGTCACCTCTTCTGGATATTTTGGTAAATGGTAATATGGTTACTCAAACCGATCAATCTCAATTCAGCATTACGGGTCTGGCTGCGGGTGATTACGACATCACCGTTCAGCAAACAGGCGTTTGCACTAATTTCCTCACCACCACCATTACTGTTGGGCAACCGGCTCAACCGTTACAGGTATCAGTAATTGACGCGGTCATGAGTCTGCCAGATCAACCCACAGGACTGTTTACGGTAATAGTACAGGGAGGCAGCGGGACACCGCCTATTGAGGTTAGCATAAACCTTACCGTACCCGCATTCCCTCCACAGTCTCATTTTGTGGACTTTCTACCAGCAGTGCTTAACCCTAGTACCGGAAATTACGAGATCACCTTCCAGGACCTGTACGCAGGTACTTATGAGATTACCACCCGAGATGGCCAGGGTTGTGTAACTGTAGTTACTCAGCTGATCGAGTTCGATCCAACTATTTTCATTCCCAACATCTTTACCCCTAACGGGGATAATGTAAATGAGACCTTCTTTATCCGAAATTTGCCCTCCGATGCTACTCTAGTAATATCAAATCGTTGGGGCAAAATAGTTTACGAAGCGAGTAACTATCAGAACGATTGGGACGGCGAAGATCATTCCGATGGAACATATTTCTATAGATTAGTGGCAGAAGGGACCGTTTATAAGGGTTGGGTGGAGATCTGGCGGGGTAATAGTCCTTAGTCCAGGTTCTTTAAAAAAGCCATGGTGTCCATATCATCGGTGTAGTCCAGTAATTCCGGAAATTGAGCAGTTCCCATATCAATACTGCCTGTGTACCAACCCTCATGGGAAACCAAGCACTGTATTTTATTCATCTGACTATCTAACTGCTGTTTCAGAGTGGAATGGTTTTGATAATATTGATAGTAGATCACACCCAGTGGACTAACACTCCCTGTATTTTCCACCAGAAGGGTGTACCCTAGATCTAAAAAGCGCTCCGGCAAAGTACTCAGAAGGGCTTTTTGATACTGCAGGTTATTTTGGTAGTGGGAGTTTCGAACCAAATGACCATAACCCTCATTGGCTTTGGCCAAATCCTCAAAATCATACCCACTAGGTACCCACAATTTGGTTACATTGCGACATCCTCTCCCGAAATAGCTAAACATATCGATTCCCAGACGTTTCAGGATATTCAAATCCTCATCACCACGAATAACTGCATGGGATGTACGATTTCCTCTTATGATCTTGGGTGTAGAGGGGAACTGATAGGATACGTACCGTGCGGTGTTGTCACTGCCAGTGGCGATAAGGGCATCCAAAGGCACCTCCCAATTTTCTATGAATTCCACTTGCTCCGCCAGACTGGATTTTTCGGACCAGGCTTTTATTAATGAGGGTAAAATCAAATTATCTTGATGACTCAATTTTACCAGGGCGCGGTGACCTGATATAAGTACGCAGATTAAGTCATGGAAGCCCACCAATGGAATATTCCCGGCCATGATGAGGCCCACCGTCTTCTCAGTTTGGTTTATCCTGTGGTAGGAACTGTACCAGCTTTTCAATTTATCTTTATCCAAATACCTGAGAATGCCCTTAATTGCCGTCTTTAAATTTCCTGGTGTGAACCAAGGATTGCGGGCGTTGATCGTTTCTAAATCCGGTTGCCACCGTTTGGAATGTATGGCTGCTGCCAGATGTCCGAAAGCCTCAATCCTTTGATTTAAAGTCATGCCTTGAAGATCCCGTTTAAAACCTTAAATTGTTGTAGGAGTTAGAGTTTGTAATTATTTTTGTAAATGTAGCTAAATAAATACATCACCAAAAAAACGAGCAATTATGGCGATAATGATCACCGATGAATGCATCAACTGTGGAGCCTGTGAGCCGGAGTGCCCTAATACCGCTATTTACGAGGGCGGTATGGAATGGACCTGGGCCGGAGGAACTTCTTTGACAGAAGTACAATTGGACGATGGTAGTACACAGGAAGCAAATATCGCGCAAGAACCTATTTCGGAGGAGTTTTACTATATCGTAAGCGGCAAATGTACGGAATGTACGGGCTTCCATGAGGAACCTCAATGTGCGGCGGTATGCCCGGTAGATTGTTGTGTGCCAGATCCTGATAATGAGGAGACTGAGGAAGAATTGATGGCAAAGAAAGAGCAAATGCATGTATGATACCTGATTTCATGCATCTATGTATTAGGAGAGCCTAGGCTCTCCTTTTTTATTTCATTCGGGCCCGTTTGATTAAATACTGGGAAAGCACTTTCTGAAAAGGGGTTTTGATGTCCACCTCTATCAGATCTATTTTAAACTGATTGCACTTCAACTTTAGCTTTTTAAAGCTCTCGGCCATGGCGGTCTGGTAGCTGCTTTTGATCTCACCAGGCATAAGCCGGGTCTTTTCGCCACTTTCCAGATCGATAAACTCATAAGGACGGTCCTCAAAATCGAAATCTACTTCAGTGTCGTGATCCATTACGTGGAACAGTAATACTTCGTTCTTTTGATGTTTTAAATGTTGTAAGGCCGTAAAGATAGCCTGGTGGTCCTCTTGGTTATGGAACATATCGGTGAACAATATCACCAGTGATCTCTTATGGATCTTCTGGGCAATCTCGTGAATTACCGGGGCAATAGCTGTTTTTTGCTTTATATTTTCCGTGTTTAACAGACGATTTAGGGCCAGAAAGAGCTTATGGGCATGAGTGGCAGTAGAACGCACTTGGGTTTGTAATGTTATTTGATCGGTAAAAGTGAATAAACCCACGGCGTCTCTTTGTTTTTGCAACAAATAAGTTAAAGCTGCCGCTGCCATTATACTGAAAGTGATCTTACCCCTGGTTTCAGTAGGATAATACATAGAAGAGGAGCAATCCAATACCAGGTGGCACCTCAAGTTAGTCTCCTCTTCGTAGCGTTTGGTATACAACCGATCCGTTTTCGCAAATACCTTCCAATCAATATGACGGGTACTTCCACCGCTATTATATAGCTGGTGTTCCGCAAATTCCACGGAAAATCCGTGATAAGGAGATTTGTGCAGACCGGTAATAAAGCCTTCGACCATTTGTCTGGCCAGTAGCTCCAGATTTCCAACTTCACGAATCTCCTGTAGGCTAAATTGCATAATGGTTTCCCTCTTAACCTACTAATTTGTAGAAGGTGAGGGTCTAAAAGGTAACTTGTAAGTTTAAACGGAAAATTAGTAATTTATTTTTATAGTTTATCAAAATTCCTATTTTTACAACTAGACAAGCCAAACTTCAGGAACGTGGATGAGAACAAAGACAATGGAAAAGCTGAGATTTACTCGCAGCGAGTAAGGGCAGGCAAACGCACTTATTTCTTTGATGTAAAAGCAACAAGGTCCAACGATTATTATTTGACTATTACCGAAAGCAAGCGGCGTTACAAGGAGGACGGATACTTCTACGAGAAGCACAAAATTTTCTTGTACAAAGAGGATTTTAAAAAATTTGTAGACGCCCTGAGTGAGACCGTCGAACATGTGAAAAACGAGCTTATGCCTGAAGTGGACTTCTCTCAATTCGATGAGCGTGAAACCAAAAAGGAAGTACAAGTGGAAAACGACTCAGGGTTAGACCAAGAACTCAGCTGGGAATAACCAGAACCTAAGTTATTATATGGGGCTCTTGATATTCAAGAGCTTTTTTTGTAGACCAAGTAATTTTTTCCTGGGGCATCCGGGTAGACAGTTTTAAAATCATAAATGGGTTTGAAAGTTGGAATTGTGGGTTTACCCAATGTGGGAAAATCGACACTGTTTAATGCTATTTCTAGTGCCAAAGCGGAGGCTGCCAACTATCCTTTCTGCACCATAGAACCCAATGTTGGGGTTATTACGGTGCCAGATGAGCGTCTGGACATTTTGGAAAAATTAGTACAGCCGCAGAAGGTAATCCCTACCGCCATCGAATTTGTGGACATCGCGGGTTTGGTGAAAGGAGCCAGCAAAGGGGAGGGGTTGGGCAACAAGTTCCTGGCCAACATCCGTGAGGTTGATGCCATAGCTCATGTCGTACGCTGCTTCGTTGATGAAAATATTGCACATGTGGCGGGCAACATCGATCCCTTGTTCGATAAGGAAGTCATCGACACGGAGTTGCAATTGAAGGACCTGGAATCTATCGAGAAAAAAACCCAAAGGTTGGAAAAAATCGCCAAAACAGGTGACGCCGCGGCTCGCAAGGACTTGGCTAACCTGCAGTATTTCCAACAGCAGTTAGAGCAGGGAATAAGCGTACGCAGTACCGGGGCTAGTCCCGAGCAGCTGGCCTCCATTAAGGATTTACAGTTGTTAACTGTTAAACCGGTCATATACGTGGCCAATATAGATGAGGATTCACTACCAGAAGGTAACGAATACAGTGAAAAACTAAGGCAGGTGGCCCAAGCTGAATCTGCGGAGATGGTGACTATCGCCGGTTCTATTGAGGCGCAGATAGTGGAACTTGATGATGAAGAACAAAAGCTTTTTATGAAGGAATATGGGCTGAAAGAGTCCGGTTTGGATCAGTTAGTAAGGGCTTCGTTCCAGCTATTGGATTTGATCACCTTCTTTACAGCCGGTGAAAAAGAGGTTCGCGCTTGGACTATCAAAAGGGGGTGGAAGGCGCCCAAAGCCGCGGGGGCTATACACACTGATTTTGAAAAAGGTTTTATAAAAACAGAGGTTATCAAATTGGATGACTATGAACGGTATGGATCGGAATTAGCGTGCAAAGAAGCTGGTAAGATGGCCATTGAAGGCAAAGAATATACGGTTTTAGACGGCGATATTATGCACTTTCGATTTAACGTATAAAGGTAAATTTTGCAGTTTTAGGTTAAATTATTAAAACTTTTTTAGTTTTTTTACGAGGTTAAAGGCATTGACCCACTGTGAGTTGGGGCAAATGGATCGGTTTTTACAATCAGATATGGGTTAATTTTTTATAATCGAGAAATTGAGAATCAGGATCATATTTCAGCTGAAGAATAAGGGAGCCGCCGTTCCTTTTCATCACCAATACCTATTGGCGCAGTTGCTTAAAGGTATTCTAATTAGGGGAGGTGAACCTTCCTTTTTCGACTATCACTGGTTCAATTTTTCCGGGTTAAAAGGGCAAACCAAAGTAAGCCGTAGTGGCTTGCATTTCTACTCCAACAAAGTAACTCTGGTGATATCTGCTTTTGATAAGACCTTTGTCGATTACTTGCTGAAACACTTATTTAGCTTTAGCCAGATTGAAGTGGGAGGCTTAATGTTGGAGCCCGAATATGTCGAGCAAGAGAACTTACCGCCGTTTGAAGAATCCATGAAATACATCTGTATTTCGCCAGTAGTGCTGCTGGAACCTTCCTTCAATGATAACCAAGGGAAAAGATTTATCTCGCCCGAAGAAGACACCTTCTCGGATTCTTTGTATGAAGCTACAATGGAACGAATGTCGAAGATGGGCAAGTTCAATGAGGAACAGTTAAAGAATTTTTTCAGGTTTCAAATCGTTCCCGACAAGAAATACCTACAAAAGATAAAAGCAACTCAAAAGAAATTTGCCCGTATTTATCCCATGTTCGATCAAGATGTAAAGTACGAAGTACGAGGATATACCTTACCGTTCACACTATATGCCGCCAAGGAAGTTCAGGAATTCGTTTTTGTAGCAGGTCTTGGAAAGTTTTGCCATAAGGGATTCGGTATGCTGGATGTTACTAACAACGATCCCGGTAAAGAAAATCCCCGCTACCAGATCCCTTCTTAAATTAATTGCGCCGATTGTGCACAATGTTGGCGTAGCCAACCAATTGATCATAAAGAGTGCCCAATGCACGGTAATAGACCAAGATCTCATAGAGATTCTCGGTTTCAAAGTAACTGCCCTCAAACCGATAGGCTTGGACGTCGTCCGGCACGTAATACATGTAATTGTACCACCCTTGCTTCAACAGTATAGTGGTTTGATACCCTCCTAACTCACTGTTATAACCCATGATATTTTGATCCCCATATTGCCAATTACTCAAGGCACCCATTACGAATACAGGGTTAGAAATGGCATCGGATTCTAAAAAGAAGCTAACGAATACGTAGTCGCTGGTTATGTTGGGCGGATCACTTTCCAGATTACCCACTACATATTCGCCGTTGATGTCCCGTACCAAACCATACCCTTGATTGCGATTGGGTTTGTCCTTAAGAATAAAAGCATTGATTCTGTTCTCATGCCTGTCGATACTGCCAATGTTCTGACCTAAAGTGTTCACGGATCTCAAATCGAAAAACCTAAATTCATTGCCCCCGGGAAAATCGTTCTCCATATTGAAGTAGCGATATTCCAACCGGCTGATATCGGTCTTCATGGAAGTAGGCTTTAAACCCCAAAGGGCATTATCCCATCGCTTGTTTTGACGGATCACAATTTTAATGTCTTCCAGAGGATTGCTGACCTGCAGGTTGGGGTAATTAATAGCGAATTCAATTTGCTGGTTCATGTCCCTTTCCACAATACCCCGAGACATGTTTACCGTGGCATCGAATTGCACCTGGTTGTTGTACACCATAAACCGGCGGGTTAGTATAAGATCGGCCTCACTACCTTCCCGGTAAACTTTGATGACATAATTACCGGGTAATTTAACCGGGGGTACCTGCCATCGATAATGGACATATGAGGTGCGGGTACCAAAGGAATACTGGTAGTTTGAAATGGGGAATTCATTGTATTGTGCCAGGAATTCAATATCGTTCAGCCTTGATTTGGTCCAATCGTGATTGCAATGGATAATGCGGGCATAGTAGGTTTGATAATCTCCAAATAATTGATCGAACTCCAGTATTAATCCCGCGGAACCCAAGGATATTACTGCGGGCTGTATGACTTCATCGTAACTGGTAGTCAGAGGAAATAGACGGACTGTCTTGATGTTTTCCTCGTATTGGAAATTATCGAGCCGCAGCTTTTTTTCGGATGGTGGTGTGGTGAGATTGTTACTGGCTTGATCCAAGGGGACACAACCCATTATTGCGGTAATTGTGGCAGATAATATGAACTTCCTTAGTACTGGCCAGTGGGTGATCATGTGGTATAAACTAGGTATTATCTCTTAGAAACACGAATTTCCAACCCTTTTTGTAAAATTGGTGTCTTATTAACAAAGGTACAAGTAACTAACGACCTACAATACCTTCTATGCATAGTGAGGAGCAATTAATAGCCGGTTGTACTAAAGGTGAGCGCGGTATGCAGCGTGCGCTTTATGAGCGTTACGCGGGAGCAATGCTGGTGGTATGCATGCGGTATTGTAAAAACAAAGATGATGCGGAAGATATACTACAAGAGGCCTTTATAAAAGTGTTTAAGAGCATACAATCGTTCAAGGGCGACAGCACCTTGGGATACTGGGTCAAAAGGGTTGTCATCAATACGGCATTGAACTATCAGAGGGGAAAGCTATACTTATTTCCCATGGTAGATATAAACGAAATAGATCCTAAACAAACTCAAGATCTCACATTGTCCAATTATCAAATGGAGGAGTTGCTTAAAATGATTCAGTCCCTACCGATCGGATGCCAGGTAATATTTAACATGTATGCCATTGAAGGGTATAAGCATCGGGAAATCGCCAAGATGCTGGACATCAGTGAGGGTACTTCCAAGTCTCAATATGCGCGCGCCAGGCTATTGCTGCAGCAAATGATGGCGGATGCAGATAAGATCAATTACGAAAAATATCAATAAAATGGGTCAGGGAAATTACGAACGTAAATGGCACCAAGCTTTCGAAGGAGCGGAGATCATACCCCCTGAGAAACTATGGACGGGAATAGAAGCCTCTATTGCCAATGGAGAGGTGGCCAAATATAAGCGACGGGCCTTTTACTACAAATGGCTGGCTGCCGCAGGGATTGTATTATTTGCCGGATTATTAGGCTATCTGGCTTATCAATCATCATCGGTTACCAATTCCTCGGAAACCACCGTAACCGACCGATCCGATTTTCAGGAAAGCACTCCATCAAAAGAAACCCAGAAATCGAACTCCGGTGACCAGCGCCCGGACCAAACTACAGATCAGACCTCAGATCACACCCCAGACCAAACCCTGGATCAAGCCGCTGAATTATCTCAAACGTCGGATCAGGAGGAATCCGCTTCCTTGAGTGAAGGTTTTAAAGGTGAAGATATTCAAGATACTAATGAGCAACAGGTAAAACAATCGCAAGAAACCCTCCTTTCTCAAACAAATAGATCTGAGAAGGATCGAGCTGTCATAGCGGAGTCAGGCCAAGATCAAGTAGGGGAACCGCAGGATCAAGGCGATCGAAGTGATTTACTGGCTGGGAAGCATGATGAAAACGATCTTGATGCTACTGAAAAAGAGGCTGTGTCTCTTGAGAATAGTGAATTACTAGAAACTAATCCAACTAATTATTATAACACCGATGCGGCAACCACCGCTGAACAACAATTGCTGGCGCTCAATCCCTTAACGCCTCGGCAACAGTCCTTGACTCTTTCCACAACCCCTTCACATATATACGGAGTTGCTCTGCAGCCCACTTCCGAGCCGGAGATCCTTGAAAGCAAGGGGTTATGGGCGGGGATCAGTCTGGCTCCGGGACAATTCGATCCCAATTATCGTCAAGGCAATGAACGGGCACTAAACTCTCCGGCCTTTGATCAGGTCACTGGGAGCAGCTTTACGCCTAGTGAAGAAACCTCTAGGGGATTCTCTTTTTCACTGGCAGTAGACTTAGGCATGAAACTTTCTCCCCGATGGGAGGTTACCAGCGGTTTGCAGTATTTCCGTAACAATGTTCAAAGCAGCACTAACGCGGTAATAGGACAAACGCCGGTATTTTCCAGTGTGGTGGAGTCTTTGGATTTGAGGAACTCCTCCGGAGCACTGGCATTCGCGCCCACAGATTTGGATAATGATTTCCAATTTATCTCTATTCCCTTGCAGGCCGGATATATCGTACTGGATAAGAAAATTCAACTAACCATTAATGCGGGTTTGGCCGCGGATATATTCCTTAAAAACACCATATCTCCTTCTGATGCCAGTTTGGAAAGTGTTACCATAAATCCCGGTTCCGACTCTCCCTACCGTACGGTTTACTTCAACGGTATAGTGGGATTACAGGCCAGCTATGAGATACTTCCGCGCTATAGTATTACGCTACAGCCGCAATATAAAATTGCTATTAATGAGTTTACCAAACCTGATAATACTTATTCCAGTTTGCCGGCATCTATCGGCATAGGCGTAGGTATTAAATACAATTTCAAATAACGACAACAATCAAGGGTTCTTAGAAAATAGATTTACCACATCAAATTATTGATTATGACAAGCAATCGACAACTATTCCGAAACCTGGGTGCAGCAGCCTTAATAACTATTTTATTAGCTATCGGGATCAGCATGATCAGCTGTACAGATAATTGTGAAAATTCTGAAACGTACGTTTACCTGGAGCCTGTCTATACTACTGCGGCTGAGGTACGCGCTTCTTATGCCAGCTTAGAGCCTCGGGGTCTGGAAAATCCCGGGAAGATATACCGCAAGGACCACTATCTTTTCATAAATGAATTTGGTAAAGGGATCCATATATTCAACAACAACGACAAAACAAATCCTCAGGCACTGTCTTTTCTTAATATTCCCGGGAGTTTTGACGTGGCAGTGAAAGGAAATATCATGTATGTGGATAGCTTCGTAGATCTTTTGGTGTTGGATATTAGCGATCCCACGGAGGTTAAATTGATCAAACGCCTAGAGAATGTGGTGGAGTTCGTGGAATTCAATGGTTTCTGGAGCACCGAACAAAATGGCTTTGTTACCGATTTTGTGGAAATTGAAACGGTGCAGGTGTATGATTGTGATGAAGGGTTTGCTTTTCCACAGGTAGGTGGAGGCGGTGTCTGGTTAAGTCTTGATCAGGTGAACCGAGGATTTCAAAGTGCCGCTGAAGCCAGCCCGGGAAGCGGTCTAGGCGGATCCTTTGCCCGTTTCGCCATTTACCAGGACTACCTGTATGTGGTTGACAATTGGAGCATGCACGTTTTCGATGTCAATACACTGACCGACCCGGCGCGATTAAGCACCATTGAACTGGGATGGGGAATTGAAACCATTTTCCCCTATAATGATAAGTTATTTATCGGGTCCAATACCGGTATGCAGATATTCGACAATTCTGCACCCCAGTCCCCGCAATTCCTCAGCACCTTTAACCATGCGCAGGCTTGTGATCCGGTAGTGGCCCAAGGCCATTACGCATACGTCACCCTTAGATCGGGAAATGCTTGTTTTGGGATAACCGATCAGCTGGATGTGATCGATATCTCCAACATCCAACAACCGCTTTTAGTTAAAACCTACTTAATGGAAAGCCCTCATGGATTAGCCATTGACGATGATCTATTGTTCCTGTGTGAGGGAGAGTACGGCCTTAAGGTTTTTAATGTGGCAGACAAAGAGGCCATAAACGATAATCTGCTCAGTCACCTTCCTTCCATTCCGGCATATGATGTAATAGCCATTGATAGCCACCTAATCCTGGTAGGGGCGCAGGGTATTTACCAGTTCGACTACTCCAATCCGGAAGAATTGAAATTGTTAAGCGTGATCAGTATCCAATCGGAGTCATGAAGAAATTACTACTTAAAGAACTGCTGTTAATCGTCACCCTGGGAATGCTCCATTACAGTGGCGTGGCACAGGTCGAGAAATACCTGGATAAGGTGACGTTAAAAAATGGTAGCGTGTTGTGGGGAATCACCGAACTGCAGAACGATCAGTTAATGGTTCATATCACTCCTGAACACACCCTTTCTGTGCCTATTGCGGAAGTCGTGACTCTGAAAAAACAAAAATTAAATCCTCAGTACTATCTGAAAAAGGTACCGGGAACTTATTACCAGGTTAACTGGGGTATTACCTTGGGAAAGAGTCATACCGAAAATCCCACTGAGACTACTTTCAATGCCTCCCTGGCCGCAGGTTATCGCTTCACCACAGCCCTGGCTGTGGGAATGGGCACTGGCATATTCTATTATCCGCAGATACGTACCGTTCCCTGGTATGTGGAAGTTCAAGGTGACCTGTTAAAGGGCCGTATTACACCCAGCTATTTCCTGCGCACCGGTTGGGGCTGGTCTACAGATCGCAACCAGGGTGGGTTGGTGGCCGACACCAAGAGTGGGTATTATCTGGAACCAGGTGTCGGGCTACGCTGGTATGCGGGCAAATATTCCTGGATTCTTAAGGTCGGGTACCTCCGCCAGCATTCAGAAACCGTGTACGAACCCCTTGACTTCGGTAACGGGAATATAGTATCCAACGTCGAGACCCGTACTTTTGAGCGCACCACCATTAGTTTAGGCCTGATCTTTTAGGGAAGCGTAGGGAATTTGAAAAATAATGCCCGCAGTTAAACCTGCGGGCATTTTACTTATCCGCCTTTAGTTTTCCGTAAGGAGATCAATTTTAAGAGCCAACTCCTCCCATTGTTTATTTACCTTCTGCAGGTCATCTTCATTTGTTTGAAATGAAAGTGATGTTTGAGCCAGCAGCTCGGGGTTGCCGTATATCTGTGGGTCGGCCAATTTTGCCTCAATTTCTCTCTTCTGGGTTTCCAGGGTTTCAATTTGAGTTTCCAATTTTGCTAATTGCTTTTGCAACTCCTTTAACCCACCGGGCGGTGGTTTTTTGTGGAGGTTCTTTTTTATTTTGGATTTTTTTGGTTTAACCCTGTCGGTTTGGGAAGCGGACGAAACCGATTGTTTTGCCTGCCAATACTCGTATTCTTCATAATTACCGGGAAACGACTTCAATTCCAGATCCTGGATATACCAGACCTTGTTAGCCACTTGTGATATAAAATGCCGGTCATGGCTTACAATGATAAAGCTCCCTTTATATTGATTCAGGGCCTGAATCAGGATCTGTACGGATTGCATATCCAAATGATTGGTAGGCTCGTCCAGTAGTAGGAAATTGGATTCGGATATTAGCGTTTT
>JAOTYN010000334.1 GCA_029861825.1 Cyclobacteriaceae bacterium | reverse complement strand
GCCGATATTGCTTCGGCTCCTGATTTTACCAGTTCTTTCTTTGTATCTAACGACGCGGCCAGAGCACTGAGAGCAAGAGTGGCTCTCATCAGAGGTGATTATGCCTTAGCTGCTACTCTGTCCGAAGAAGTGATCGCCAGTGGTAACTGGGAATTAGCGCCAGACTATGCGGCTATGTGGACCCCTGCCAGTGCTGGTGGACCGGATAACCGGGAAATGATCTTAGAAATGACCAGTAACTTAAATGATGGTACCTTCTTTGGTTTTTTCCTAACAGATGGAACCCAGCCCTTCGGAAATGGCGGTCGTCTGGAATTGCCGGCAGATGAAACCTTGGTAGCAGCTTATGAGCCAGGTGATACCCGCTTTGCGGCCACGATCGATCAGACCTTCGTTCGTCCAGGTTTCAGCCAGGTTATTAAATTTAGTGCGGGATTGAATGGGGACGACCCTTATCCGGTAAGCCGGATCGCAGAAATGTATCTGATCAGTGCTGAAGCCGCGGCATTTCGGGATAGTGATCCAAGTTCTGGATTAGATCGACTGAATGAAGTTCGGGTAATCCGAGGATTGGCTCCTTTAGTGGCACCGGCCGACCTTGAGAGTTGGCTGGATATCGTATTGCAGGAGAGAAGAATAGAGCTGGCCATCGAAGGTCATCGCTGGCAGGATCTGAGAAGAACCGGACGGGCCATTGATGTGTTGCCGAATGTTACCAGCAGCGACCAGTTGCTGTATCCTATACCCCAATCGGAGCTTGACGTCAATGATCAATTGAATCAAAACCCCGGATATTAAAAGGGAAACATATCAGAAAGTTTGGAAGGCAGGAGGTTTAAAAACTTCCTGCTTTCTTTTTGTGGTTGGTTTCACTTAATAGGCGCTTTGGACGGCCTTGCTTTTAAAATCCCGCTAACGTACATGCGTTTACTCCAGATACGTCCGTCCATGTAATTTTAAAGCGGTGATTACTCCGGCAAGAAGATAATCCGCTCAGTGTACCTCACGTTACCTGCCTGAATCTGGCTAATGTACACCCCCGCAGAAGGAAGTTGTTCTGTTGATAGGATCACGCGGTGCTTACCGGCTCTCTGCGCTTGGCGATCTACTATCAGGGCAACCCTACGTCCCATGAGATCCAATATCTCCAAAGTAACGGATTGATTATGCCTTAAGGAGTATTCGATCACTCCCTCACCTCGAATGGGATTAGGGATTACTGCCATCTGAAGTTCAGAGAATGGGGGTTCCTTTATACTGGTCACCACTTCTTCAGTAATAGTCAGAGTCTGATTTACGGCTATATCACGCAGCATCTGACGATTACCTCCGGGCCAGGTAACTTCCAAACTGTCAACAATGGCAATATTGCCCAGACCGTAATGGGAAGTGGTACTATGCTGTGAGGCAAAGCTCGAACCTCCGTCTACCTCCCGTATTAAAATTCTGTCCCCTGCATACAACCTTAGCCTGGATCCGAAACCATCGCGGTTGCTGCGAGTTCCTTGAAGGTCTACCTTTAGCCAGTTGAAGTTGTTGCTTTGATCGTTCCGATACAACAACATGTGAGGGTCGATGGATTCAAAATCTTCCAGAACGGAGACAAAGACATCCAGATCGCCGTCATTATCGTAATCGCCGGTAATAATGCCGCGGTTTATTTCCGCATTGTTAAATCCTTCCTGTGCAGAAACGTCCGTAAAAGTGCCGTCCCCGTTGTTTAAGTAAAGCTTATCTTCATCCCTGACCGCCGTGGAGATAATGGGCTCGGTTCCTACAAAACCATTGGCTAATGCCAAATCCAGGTAGGAATCGTTGTTATAGTCAAAAAACACCGCCCCCCAGCCCGTTGTGAATTTGTCGTCGGTAAAAATATTGTCTACGTTTAAAAGCGGCGCTACGTCGGAGAAGGTACCGTTCCCCTGGTTTTGCAACAAGACATTGCCCCGGATGTTGGTTACATAATAGTCAAGATCATGATCTTCGTCATAATCACCTATGGCGATACCCATGCCAAACATCTGGATATTCATACGGGTGGCAAGACTCACATCCAGGAAGTTACCCTGAGGGTGGTTGTTGCGATATAATTTATTGGAACTTGCCCATTCCCCAAAATCGTTGGCTACATATATATCGGGATAGGCATCATCATCATAATCTGTAAAGGCTACTGCCAGCCCGCATCCCCCATTACCTTCAAAAACGTTGTCTACACCAAGTTGTTGGGCAGATTCTGTAAAGGTGCCGTCACCATTATTTAAGTAAAGGAAATTAGGATGGCACTCTGGGCTGAATGAAATAATATTGCCCTGGGCATCGGTTTCAATACTACCCTGAGCGATAATATAATTGGCCACATAGATATCCAGATAACCATCCAGGTTAACATCTCCAAAGGAGGCACTAGCGCTGTAGGAGGGATGGGTGATCCCGACATTGGTCCCGACTTCCAAAAAGGTGCCATCACCTTGATTGAGGTAGAAGAGATTGCGAGCAAACTGGTCTTGCTGCCGACCGAAAGTAGCTACAAACATGTCCCGATCTCCATCATTGTCAATATCGCCGGTGGCCACCCCCATAGTGTAATACTCTTCCGTTTCCAGGATACCTGCAGCTTCTCCTACCTCTGTAAAACTGCCGTCGCCATTATTGCGGAAAAGCAGGTCCCGGCGATTGCCGCCTGTAAAATAAAGATCCAGATGACCATCATTATTGTAGTCAAAGAAAACCGCTCCACCACCCATTAGAAAGCTGGGCAGTGCGGAGTAGTCAATTCCCAGGGATCGACTGATTTCGGTAAAGGTTTGTGCGTGTACTTCCCAAAGGCCGCTAACACCCCAAATTCCCAGTAATAAAAGACCTTTTAGTGATTTACACATTGCTTTAATTCGTTAACCCATTTTCTAAAGAAATAGTAAAATCGATAAAATAACCATCCCCCAAATTGGGGTGAATGTTAACCTGATAGGGGTAAGATCAGCAGTTGGTTGAATATTTCTTTGTAAATTGTTTTGAGGAGTTTTACTACCATTCTGCAGGTAATATCCATAGCTATTTTCGTATATGACCGACCACCGATACCATATATTATATGTTGATGATGAAGAGAATAACCTAGTCGTTTTTAAGAACGCTTTCTTTAGAGACTATCACGTACATACCGCTCTCTCCGCAGAGGAGGGGTTAAGGATTCTAGACCAGTACATGATCCATTTGATCGTTACCGATCAAAAAATGCCTGGGATGACCGGGGTGGAGTTTTTGGAGAAGGTAGTGATATCACATCCGGAAACCATGCGGTTGATCCTCACAGCATATAGCGATATTGATTTCATCATGCGAGCTATCAACAAGTGCGGTATTTACCGCTACATCTTAAAACCCTGGGACACTCGGGAATTGAAGATCATTATCGACAAAGCCTTGCAAAACTATCAGCTGGTTCAGGATAAAAAGCACCTTATTGAAAATCTGGAAAAGGCCAATAAACAGCTTGAAGATAAGGTTAGGGCGCGTACTAGTGAGTTGAAGATCAAGAATGAGGAATTGATGAAGATCAATCAGATCAAGGATAAACTGTTTACCATAATCTCACATGACCTAAAACAACCACTGGTTTCATTGAGTGTTTTTTTCGAAATATTAAAACAATTACCCGAAGATGTGTCTCGTGAGAAACTGGATCAGTTCTATATGAAATTGCAGGCCAATCTCCAGGATGTCACCAGTCTGTTGGATAATTTGCTTTTCTGGTCGCAATCTCAAATGGGCAGTAATCACATTGACCTTAAACCTATTCGCATAGTAGAATTAGTCCATAAGAATATTGAATTGTATCGGGTTTCGGCTTTACAAAAAGATATCAGCATCAATTTCAAACATTTGACTTCCAACCCCCTGGTAATTGGCGATGAAAATATTATTAATCTGGTGATGCGTAATTTGCTAAACAACGCCATCAAGTATTCCAAAAAGAAAAGCTCCATAACTGTAAATATGGAACCGCAAAACGGCCACCTCGCTATTAGCGTTAAAGATCGCGGGGTCGGGATGTCTAAAAAACTAATCACCAGGTTGTTTGAAAAAGACTATCACAGTAGTGCCCGGGGGACATCCAATGAAAAAGGTACCGGATTAGGTTTGAAGCTCTGCAAAGAATACCTTTTACTACAATCCGGTGATATTTATGTAGAAAGTGAAAAGGGTAAAGGATCGAAAGTGACCTTTACCTTACCGCTAAAGGGATGAGCCAAAGGGATGAATAAAATGTTTTTTTAAGTGGCTTGAAATGAGTAATTTAATTAACTGAATGTACCCATGATAAGACTGATTTTCACCACCTTAGTAGCTCTTGGATGCGGTTTTACGGCAATTCCCATGCCCGGTAATATCACGACTGCATTGGAAGAGGTCAAGGTTATTAATGATAGTCTCCGGGTAAACGTCCTGAATCACCGGGCTCAACAAATACTGGACGAAGACCCCGCAACTGCCGCCACCTTCGCGGAACAGGCCAAGAACCTGAGTGAGCAACTGAATTATGAAAGCGGCCGCATCCAAAGTCTAATAATATTGGGTAAAGCCAATCAGGCGCAAAAAGAGTATGCTACCGGGCTTGATCACTATCTTCAGGCTTCCAAAGCATTGGAGAACCGGCGTAGTCATTTGCAGTACGCCGATGTTCTTATGGAAATAGGCTTGCTCTTCAAAGCCTGGGGGGCGCATGAAAGGGCTATTGAGTATTTCGAAAACTCCTATCAGTTAAGTCGACAAATAACAGATACCGCCCGTCAGATCTCCCTGCTGACCTACTTGGGGGAAACCCATATACTGCTGAACCATAAAGAACAGGCACGCTCTAATTACACGCTGTTACTGGATTTGCAAAAGCACCGAGACGATAAACGCCAGGTACTTATGGTGCTGGAACAACTAGCGGATATTTACGCCCAACTAGGACGCAGGGAGCAGGCA
>JAOTYN010000333.1 GCA_029861825.1 Cyclobacteriaceae bacterium | reverse complement strand
GCACCCTGGCATTAGGGAAATACTCTTTTATCTCTTCTTCCAGTTTCTCGGTGCCAAAACCTTTTAATTCGAGATCCTGGGAGTTGCAACTGACGCAGGCTGTAGGCATCTTTTCCCGATAGCCGCAGTAGTGACACTTCAGTTGATTGAAGTGCATATGATAAGTTAAACTGACCGAACAATTGGTGCATTGTGGGATATGTCCACAGGTCTCGCATTGCAAGAAAGGGGCATACCCGCGCCGGTTTTGAAAAATAATGGCTTGCTTTTGGTTATTCAATACCTCACCAATGGCTTCATGCAGTGGCCCGGAAAAGTCTCCTTGCATTTTACTCTTCGCATGTACTGAGGCAGTATCTACTATGTGGTATTGCGGTAAAGAGGCCTGGTTAAATCGCTCATGTAACTCTACCAGAGCATACTTCTCCTGTTGTGCATGGTAGTAACTTTCAACGGAGGGAGTGGCAGAACCCAAGAGGGTTTTAGCATGATGCAGCTTTGCCAGGACTAAGGCAACATCTCTAGCGTGATAGCGAGGTGCGGGATCGAACTGCTTGTATGACAGCTCGTGTTCTTCATCTACGATCACCAGACCTAAATTGTCGAAGGGTAAGAAAACTGATGAGCGCACACCCACCACCAAATTGAACCGACCTTCCAATACACCTCGCCAAACTTCCACTCGTTCATTGTCCGAAAATCGACTGTGATACACCCCCATTGCGCTGCCAAAGACCTTTTTCAGGCGACCTACGATCTGGGTAGTAAGCGCTATCTCAGGTAACAGGTAAAGTACTTGAGATCCTGTTGCCAGCACCTCCTTTATGAGATCCATGTAAATTTCAGTCTTACCGCTTCCCGTAATTCCATGTAACATTACCATGTTCCGCTTTTGGAAGTTTTCAAGAATCTCATCACGGGCTTGGCTTTGTGCTTTTGAAAGCTCAATCTTTTGATCCTGCTCCGGCAACTGCTGAGGAAAGCGGCTGACCAAGATCTCGAACTCTTCCAAAATCCCATTCTTTTTAAGTGTTTTAAGGCTTGATTCGGATACCCTGGCCGACAACAGATCGGCTTTGCCAATACCGGCCTGTTGTTCATGGCTCAAAGGCAATAGATGAAGATATTGCAACAAGAGATCGCACTGTTTAGGCTTTTTTTCCAAGCTGTCAAGCAATTCTCGTAGAGCAGATTCCGATTGGTATTCCGGAGTCAGGCGGATCCTCTTTTCTCTTTTCGGCTGGTATTTTTCTTTAACCTCTTCAAATAGCAGTACTACATTTTTACCCAGCAAGGATTTAACCCATTTGTGAATGCTTTTAATGCCCAGCTTATCCTGTATATATTGGTAATCTGCTATCTGCTGATCTTCCAGTATTTCCAGAATATCCTCCTCTTCCTGGCTCAATGGATAGATCAGGTTTTCTCTTGCGAAATTAGGATCTAATTGGATCTTGGACTGGCTGCTCAACTTCAATCCACTGGGCAACGCTACCTGCATTACCTGGCCTTGTGTACACATATAATAGCCGGCCATCCACTTAAACAGGGCCACTTGAGGGCTGGTAACGACTGGATTAGGGTCCAGGATTTCTAAGATATACTTGGCTTGATGTTGATTAGGTGGCCGCTGATGTATCTCCATTACAATACCTGTAAGGATCTTTTTAGGGCCGAATTGCACGATCACCCTTACCCCTTCTGCAACCAGGTCGTTCCATTCAAATGGGATACGATACGTATAGTATCCGGGTACTGGTACCGGAAGTAATACCTCGGCAAATAAAGTGATGCGCTCTGGGCTTTTGATGCTATTTTCGGTTACCGTATTCAAGAATTTTAATAGGCCAATTGTTCAATGGCGATTTTGGGATTTTCCGTAGGTAATTGACAGGTACTATTATAACAGACAAAAATGGAAGTACCCTGATCCGGCATGCGGTTGTGCAGCAGGGGGAGATCACTGATGGTATCTGAACCCATTAGGATCTTATGGGGATGAAAATGTGCCGCCAAAGGAATGCGATGGTGCAGTGGGTCTTCACCGCATATCACCACCTCGGCGGTGGTGCCTTGCTGAAAACTCAACACCGTGGCCCAGTTACTGAGAAAGGCAGGATCGGTGGAAATCAAGGGGCTGATCTTACCCACCATTTTCCTGGACAGTTCCAGATAGGATTGACGCTGGAGGATGGTGCCCAGAATCCATAGGTTTTGGGCCATTATGGAGTTAGAAGCGGGAATTACATTGTCAAAAACCTCTTTCTTGCGGGCAATTAGCAACTGGTCTTGATTATCGGTATAGTAGAACAGGCTTTCTCCTTCATCATAGAAATGATCCAAACAGTAACTGGTAAGATTTTGAGCACTGTACAACCATTTATCATTAAAGGTTGCCTGATATAGTCCAATATATGCCTGCACTATAGCACTGTAATCCTCTAAATAGGCAGGCACCGTTTTTTGGGTCCTGGGAATGCGCAAAAGTTGATGGGAGGGTAGTCTCAGGTTTTTCTCAATGAACGTTGCACACTTGATGGCCAGTTCCAGAAAACGGCTTTCATGGAATACGGCATAAGCATCGCTAAGGGCTTTTATCATTAACCCGTTCCATCCGCAAAGGATCTTATTGTCCAATCCGGGTCTTACCCGGCTTTCTCGATGCTCCCGCAGCTTATCACGATAAATCTCCCGGGTATTCCTCATCCATGCTAAGTCCAACTGATGCTTTTGGGCAAACTCCTCATCCTGCTCAACAGTAAAGAGAATATTACGCCCGTCTTCCCAATTTCCTTCTTTGGTTAATCTATAGTAATCGATTAAAAAGTCCGCCTCATCACCGGTCTCCTCCTGGAATTCATTGAAAGGCCAGGTGTAGAACTTACCCTCGACCCCTTCACTATCTGCATCCAGAGCAGAGTAAAAAGCACCATCGGGGCTTTTGAGTTCCCTGTCAACGAATTCAATAGTCTGATAAACGACATCTTTATATAAGGAATGACCGGATTGCGAATAGGCCAGGGCATAGACGCTTACTAACTGTGCGTTGTCATAAAGCATCTTTTCAAAGTGTGGAGCAAACCAGCGATCATCCACTGAATAACGGGCAAACCCTCCGCCAATTTGATCGTAAATACCTCCCATGGCCATCTTTTGCAGGGTGAGATGCAAATGATCCAGGACTTCCTGGTCCTTGCTCTGGGCAAAATAGTGCCATAAGAAGTTCCAAATGGTGGGCATAGGAAATTTGGGTGCTTTCGCTGTGCCGCCTTCCACATGGTCGAATTGGGATTTTAATTGGGCAACGGCCTTGTGGATCAGATCAGGGGGAATATCACTATTCTGGTGCAGACCATATCTTTCTACTACACTGCGATTCAATGCCTCCCGGAACTTTTGGGCAGACTGGTCCAGTTGCTCACGGTTCTCTCTAAATGCCTTGGCAATGTTAACTAATAGGTGGGCCCATCGCTGAGGTGGAAAATACGTACCTCCGTAGAAGGGTTCTTGTTGAGGTGTTAAGAACACATTAAGAGGCCATCCACCTGCAATACCCATAGCTTGTACAGCATCCATGTAGACCTGATCGATGTCTGGGCGCTCCTCACGATCCAATTTAATGCACACGAAATGGTTGTTCATTAAATTGGCAATATCGGTTTTTTCAAATGACTCGCGCTCCATGACATGACACCAATGGCAGGAACTGTATCCAATACTGAGCAGTATGGGCATGTCTTGCTTTCGGGCCCGCTCCAGCGCTTCTTCACCCCACGGATACCAGTCCACCGGATTATGAGCATGCTGTAGCAAATACGGACTGCTTTCATGTATCAACCGATTGCTCTTTTCTGTCATATCAATTGCGTCTTTATTTGCTGGATCTCTTCGCGGACATCAATTTGAGTGGGAACCTGTTCCAGCATGGAGAGGGTATTTCTTAAGAACTTCTGGTGTCCCTCTGAATCCTGGTGAAAGGCCTTATGCTTTAAGTTCCTAGTTATTTTTTCCCATTGCTCAATAAATCGACGTGAGGATTCGTCCAGGTAGTTCTTCACAAAGAGTTCCCAAATATAATCATGGGCGACCTCATTGGGATGTATCATATCTTTACCGTAAAATCGATAATCCCGCAGATCGTCCATTACCATCTCATATCCGGGAAAGTACTGGGTATCGGAGAAAGTATCCACTATTTCCTGACAGGCAACACGTAATAGCGACTTGCTGTAGTTGTTCTCTATCAGCCCGTCCTTTATATGACGCACTGGACTTACTGAGATCAGTATTTGGGATACCTTCAACATTTGGTGAAGCGTTGAGAAAGACTCTACAATTTCAGATACTGTAGAACAACGCCTCTCAAACAGATCTGCGGGTTGTTTGTGGCAATTTGCTACCCTCATACCGGAAGCTTTAAGCTGGTACTGATAAGCAGTACCGAAGGTAAGGATCAAGACCGGACGTTGATCCAGCTGATTTTTGGTCTGTGTATTTCTCAATGCAATGGTCCCTTGAAGCTGTTCCAGAGACGAGTGGGCCAGTTGGCTGTGCAGGTTATAATTGTAGTAGATGCCTTGGTGACACAAGTAACTGGGCTCTGGGGGCATCTCCTGTTTTAGGGCCATTTCCAGGGCATTGAAAATAGCCAAAGGGTGGTACAATACTCCAAAAGGATTACTGAGGATGTGAAATTTATGGTTTCGCAATCGCTCCCCCATAACATCGGCAAAGCAACTACCCATGCTTAATAAAGGTTGCTCCAGGGACATTTGGGGGGAGACCGGTGTGAGATTAATGGGTGTGCGAAACATTAAATGTAAGTTAGCAAAGGGTCAAATATAAAAAAAGCCCTGACCTTGGGTCAGGGCTTTAGTTTTTTTGGATTTCCTTTTAGCCTTCCATTACCTTAAAGGCCACTTCGTGTTTTATCTCCCGGTGTAAATCTAAAATGGCTTGATAATCACCTAAATTTTTGACG
>JAOTYN010000332.1 GCA_029861825.1 Cyclobacteriaceae bacterium | reverse complement strand
CTGCAGCCACTATAGCCCCTATTAGCCTCATCAACCATGACGGCAAGGACTATGCTTTACCTGTTTTAGATGATCAAAGCTTCTCTCACAAGGTCCTGAAAGCACTTAACGACATAAAATCAGGTCAAACTGAAGATGTTCACGGTTGGAATACAAAAGTTCCCTAGACCTTGAAAATCAAAAGAAAGTATATGATCGAATCCGTCCGCGTTGCGCGGATGGATTTTCATTTTTAACACCTATAAGTATGACTTCTGAACAGTTGAAAGATGTAAAAGCCAGAGTAGAGGCTTTGAGGAGGTATCTTTGACTACGACAATAAGCTTGCTCGCATAGAGGAGGAAGAGCTCATTACCGCTCAACCCGATTTTTGGGAGAATCCTAAGGAAGCGCAAAAGATACTTAAGACCATTCAATCCAAAAAGGTGTGGACCGATGGCTTTAAGCAGGTACACCAACTTTATGAAGACCTGTTTACGCTTAATGAATTTTTGGAGGCCGGCGAAGCCCAGCCGGAAGAAGTGGATGGTGAGTATATAAAAATGGTCAAAGCGCTGGAGGAATTAGAGTTTAAAAAGATGCTCAGTAATGAGGAGGATCAACTCAGCGCCATGTTGGAGATCAACCCCGGGGCGGGGGGAACAGAGAGCCAAGACTGGGCCGAGATGCTGATGCGCATGTATATTATGTGGGGTGAATCCAAGGGCTATAAGGTTCGTCAGGTCAACTACCAACCGGGCGATACTGCCGGCATCAAATCGGCTACCTTGGAAATAGAAGGATCTCTGGCTTACGGTTATCTGAAGTCTGAAATCGGCGTGCATCGCTTAGTGCGTATTTCACCATTCGACAGCGGTGGTCGACGACATACCTCTTTCGCCTCAGTCTTTGTATATCCCGTAGTAGACGATACTATTCAAATTGAAATAAATCCCGCAGATATTACCTGGGATACCTTCCGGTCGGGAGGAGCCGGGGGACAGAATGTAAATAAAGTGGAAACCGCGGTCCGGCTTAAGCATGCACCTTCGGGTATTGTTTTAGAATGCCAGCAAGAGCGCTCCCAGTTGCAGAATAAGGACAAGGCACTGAATATGCTGCGTTCCAGGCTGTATCAATTGGAGATCCAAAAACGCAATGAGGAGCGGGACCTTATCGAGAGCAATAAGATGAAGATCGATTTCGGGTCACAGATCCGTAACTACGTGTTGCACCCCTATAAATTGGTTAAAGACAACCGTACCGCGGTGGAACGATCGGATGTACAGAAGGTCCTGGACGGAGATCTTGACGATTTCATCAAAGCCTACTTAATGCAACAATAGTCCAGCAGGCAAAGAACCCCGGCTATTAAGCCGGGGTTTTAAGAGGTCTTAGTATTCTGTGATGGTACTTCCGGTACCTTCGTCGAAGGTGGTGGTTTCCGGATTACCCTTGTAGAGGATCTCCGTATTGCCGGAGCTGCTGGCATCTAGGGACCGTGAAGCGTAAACTCCCGCGTTGCAGGCTCCCCGAGCCGATATCTCTACATTTTCAGCTTCATAATAGAACGCATCCAATTCAGCTGCGCCCTCCATACGTACTTGAAGGTTTTTGCCGTTACCTTCCAGGGTCATCTTGGCGGCATCTTGCAGGTCAATCTCTAGCGATTCGTTGACTTGAATGTCTAACTCGGTTACTGAAACTCCTGTGCACACCAGCTTGAGTCCTGAAAGTTCAAAATCATTTATGTAGGTTTTACATACCCCTGAAACGCGGACCTCATCCAATTCCGGGGTAACGATCTCCACTTCAATTCCGCGATTCTTCTTTTTGATCTTGAATTTCTCCTCGTCGAAACCGATGCGTAAAAGACCGCCGTCGTTGATGACATCCACTTCTTGAATATAGATCTCCTCGCCCGACAACACTACTTTGTACTCCTCACCCTTGCGTATATCCACTATGAAATCGTCTCCTACAGCTACTCCATTAAAGGATTCCACCTCGAATTCCTTTTGGTATTCATCACTGTAGTAATACTCATCGTCTTCATCGTCGTCGTACATTTCGCAGGTCAGGCAACGCAGTCCTGATTCCGTGAACATCCAGGTATTGCCCTCCATCTGGGAAGGACGGTACCCGCTGCGATAGATGGTATTGCGAATGATATAGCGCAAATCATCGGTCATGTGAAATTTTGATTCGTAGGGAATATAAAGCTCCATTTCCAAAGACTGGCCCCGGAATTTCGCATCGTCTTTGAAAGTGAGGTTCGAATCGAATATCAGCACCGAATCCTGTTGCTTTACGTTATAATTGACCATTTGCGCATTGGCTATGGCATCCTGTCGGGAGCTTCCACGGGATTCATATTTCCTAACCAGTTTATATTGGTCCCCTTCGTAACCGTACAGTCGCAAAGTGGCTTGTTGATAATCGTCCATGCCTACTTCTTCCAGGCTCAATACCCCCTGTTTTTCATTGAAGTCGTAGTAATCGGTGACCCGGTGCGTTCCCTCGGACTTGTATTGACGTACTACATTGGGTAGCGTAAGCCCCAATCCCAGCAGACTTATCATCCAGATAGCGAACATAGACCAGCCCACTGCAGAAGGTATGATCTTGCGCTTGGCAATAATGGTCACTCCTAGCAGGGCCAGAGCTAAAGCTGGTATGAACAATGTAAAGAAAGCTGTTATAGTGGTGAATACCGGAACAGAATCCCGTATCATCATCAGAGGCAGCTCACCTGAGATATATTCACTGCCCGCAAACATTCCCATAAGTACACCCGCTGCTATCAGCAAACTAAAGAGTAATGCTGCGGAAGTTATTACCAGAATGATCCCTGCAATGACCCTTATAGCCTCTACTAAGAACAGCATAAAAGGCCCCAGGGCTTTGCCAAGTCCGGACACGATAGTAGCGATCAGCCGGAAAGGAAACAGTAGGATTTTCACAAAAAGATTCTCCTCCTCGCCTTCTTTCACGTTCAGGCTTTCCTTGATATTGGACTCGATATTGGATAGGGTAACGCTTTCACCCTGCATCTGCATTTTATCGGTAATAGTCTTGGCTTCCGGCGCGATGATCCACAAAATGAAGTAAATCAGCAGACCTGCTCCCCCGAAAAAGAAGGTAATGACAAAAAGCAACCGAATAATGGTGACCTCGGTTCCAAAATAGGCAGCAATCCCACTGGCCACCCCGGCAATCACCCGGTCCTCTGGATTGCGAAAGAGTTTCTTGACTTCCTTATCTTCCTCAAGGTTATCGGATGAAGGCACTACGATCCAGAAAATGATGTATCCGATCAGAAAGAAGCCGCTGGCAGCCCCCCATAGAAAGAAATCCAGCCCCAGTACGCCGATCACCAGGATCAATCGAATCCATAAAGGATCTATGCCAAAGTAATTGGCTAGACCGGCCGCGACACCACCCAATATCTTTCGTTGGTTGTCCCTATAGAGTTTCTTGGGTTCAGTCGATTTCTCACTTTTGGCTTTCGACCGTTCTTTTTGCTGGCTTTCCGGTTCCTCAATGGCTTCAAAATCCTGTATGCTACCCATGGTGGCCATCAGGCTGTCTACATCTTCTGTATTAATAATCTGTTTGCCATTAGTGAGTTTGGATAGGAATATTTCAGCGATGCGGTTTTCTATGTCAGAAATTATTTCTTTACTGTCGTCATAGGAAGAAAAGTAGCGGTTTATGGAGTCCAGATAGTTACGTAGGGTTTCGTAACCATCCTCCTCGATATGGAAAATAATGCCGCTTATATTTATACTAATGTTCTTTTTCATGTCCCTAATTTAAGATTGTTTTTCAGAAATGATTTGGTTGGTAGAGTTCATCAGTTCTCCCCATGTGGTACTTAAACTTTCCAGGAAAGCCTTGCCATCATCTGTAATGGTATAGTATTTACGGGGAGGTCCTGAAGTGGACTCCACCCATTTGTACTCCACCAGTCCTGCTTTACGCAACCTGGTCAGCAACGGATACAACGTTCCTTCCACTACCATGATCTTGGCAGACGTCAATTCCTCCAACATATCCGAAGCGTATACTTCACCTCTTGAAATTATATGTAGAATACAGTACTCCAGGATTCCCTTTCGCATCTGCACTTGTGTGTTCTCTAAATTCATAATGCCTTTGTTAAAAACATATCATTAATCTTCTTTCTTTAAATATACGGAACAAGTACTATGTATGGCCAAGTACTAAGTAAAAAAGATTACCTTGTATAAGAAATTATTTATAGAGTACAATGATATATTATTATAATTATATTATTTTAGAGATTTGCCTGCATTTTTACTCTGTGAACCATACTCACCTGCAGGTAGGAGCAAAGGTTTTGACTAAGATCAAGACTGTCTAAAATGGTATGCAGATGACTGGATAATCGACTGATTATCCATAAATTTACCCTGGTGAAGTAGTGGCTATGACGACTTTTTTTAGGTGGATCTTAACTGGGGCATTATGGGGTATACCCCTACTTGCATTCCCTCAAAGCAGCGCACCGAAGCACAGCAATGAGTTTCTGTCGATCGGGGTAGGAGCACGTGCCCTGGGCATGTCCAACACTCAAGTGAGCTTAGTGAATGATGTGACCGCTGGTTACTGGAACCCCGCAGGATTATTGGACATCGAAGCCCAATATGAATTCGAACTTATGCATGCGGAGCTGTTTGCCGGAATCGCCAATTTCGACTACGTTGGTTTTGCCACACCCATGGACTCGCTCAACCATTTGGCTTTTTCTATTATCAGGTTCGGGGTGGATGATATACCCGATACCCGCTTCCTGTACGACGCTAACGGCGCCTTGAATTACGACAATATCAGATTCTTTTCAGCAGCGGACTATGCCTTCATGTTTTCCTACGCCCGGCGGGTCAATGCTTTGGGTGGCTTAAAGCTGGGAGCTAACTTCAAGATCATCCATCGCAAAGTTGGAGATTTTGCCACGGCTTGGGGTTTTGGTATCGATTTGGGAGCTCAACTGAAATTAAATCAATGGCAATTAGGCGTCATGGTACGGGACGT
>JAOTYN010000331.1 GCA_029861825.1 Cyclobacteriaceae bacterium | reverse complement strand
CAGTCGTCTGGGCGGCAACCGCTCGCGATCATTTACAAAAATGCTATGTTTTGTACCCGCCTTAATATCACCGCGAGCAATCTTTACACCCCATGATGCCGACAGTGTCGGTTCTATGCCTGTGAAATTACTCATTTGTGTTTTTAAATGACCCGGAATCCATTCGTGTATCTCTATATCGACACTCTTGTTTAAGGCGTCAACATCCCGGGCAATAGCTTTGGTTAAACTGTGTAATCCTCCCTTTGAACAGGAATAGGCAGAACTGTTTTCAATCGGCTTGAGATCAGCAAAACTTCCCAAATTATAAACTCGACCAAAGCCCTTTTTTAACATTTGCGGTAACGCGGCTTTACAACAATTTGCCACTCCACCCAAATTGATTGCAATAGCGTTCATCCACTCCTCCGGACTTTCATCTAAAAAATTCAGCCGGGGATAAACAGCCGCATTATTGAAAAGTATATCCACTCCCCCCAGGTCCCGGGCAATCAATTCAAAACATTGCTTAACTGAAACCGAATTTGACACGTCGACAACATGCGGATGAAATTTTTCGGTATTTAGCGCTTGCGCCATCTTATCCAGTGATAACTGAGATCGTGCAAGCGCCACCACCACGCTTCCCTCGGCCAGAAACTGTTTTACCAGTTCAGAACCCAGGCCACCACAGGCGCCAGTAATTACAACAACTTTGTTACTAAGCATCCAGAAAACCTCACCGTCTTCACTTTCTCTCCATTGGTAATCGCATCAAACATAGTCACAGCATCTATTAAGATTCCATACCAAACTAGCCTGGAACCTGCCAGAACAACATAACACAAATCAAAATTATACCGATTGAAATTAACAAGACTTTAGCACTGATAATATATTTATCCGCATTTGTAATATAATTGATATCGGTGTAATTGCGAATGATATTGTGTTTGATAATACCCTTTCTTTTATTTTCATTGTAGCGCCTGTAATAACATCGACCTTACTCTTTGGTATAAAATTTTTTCTATCCTAATCTCTGAAAAATTTACGAGAATCCGGGCCAACCGATGGTATTCCATCCTATGCCTACGACTAGCAACAGAAGGATGATGCCGCTTATTTGTACCAAGGGACTAGTTTTATAGTAAGGCATATTAAATATTACTAAGATCACGTAAAAAAGTGCCGGCGCGATAGAAATAGCGTATACCAATCCTACGAAGCCATATAGCGCACCGCCAATACCCAGGGAAAGTAACAGTAGTGCAACTCGACTGGCCTGGAATACTGTCGATCTAAATGAGTGAGTATGGGCTATCATCAGGGCGATTTGCGTCTCATTAAAGGCAGTAAAAATAGTTCCCAATGCCAATATTTGCAGCATCCAGCCAGCTCCCAGGTATCGATCGTCGTACATAAAGTCGATAAGTTGCACGCCAAATAGCGTCATGCCAAATATAAAAGGCGCACAAACAAGGAATAATAATAACTCGACTTTCATGACTTGTTTAGACAGTTGACCCGTATTTTTTATTCGTAGCTCCGAATAGACTGGCAGTAATAGTTTCCAACATAATGTACCTGAAAGGGCTTCTGGAATCTTGGCCAAGCCAATTGCAATGCTGAATAGCCCCAGCTCTGCCGTGCTAATCCAGTTGCTGACGATTAGTTTGTCGCCCTGACTACCAAGAAAGGTCAATGCGCTAGAAAACAAAATCCATTTTCCAAAATGTATTATTTCGAAAGCGGTCTTTCGATCAAAATAAAGGCTCGGTCTCTGGCCTTCAAACAGGACGTAAGAAAACACCGCGTAGACCGAGGAGGCGAATATGCCCATACCTACCAAAGCCCAAATGCTGGGGTAAAACCAGAGCCAGGTAATCGTAAAAATCAAGCTGCCCGTTTGTGCCATCGCTTCCAATATTATGATACGAACTTTCTTAACATCACGGTCATAGAGAAATTCATTTGGCGAGGAAAAGCCTCTGATGAGTGCCGAGAGGCTCACCGCCAATATCATGGGAAAGAGAATAGGTTCATCGTAGGCTTCAGATATTGGGTAGGCCAAAGCACAGGTTATCAGGCATAAAAGTGCACCGCGTATCACTAGTAAAGTCCACGCGGTATCTATAAATTCCCGGTCTTGACCCTTATCGTGCACAATGACGGCCGCCCTAATACCGGCTTCGGATAGCATGCTGATCGCATAGATCACCAAATTGACAATAAGCATCAAACCGAACGCCTCGGGGAATAGCAGGCGTGTCATTATCAGATTGCCAATCAGACGCGTTACATTCTGATAGGCGGCGCCAAACAGTACTACAATAAATCCCTGTGCTGTTCGCCACTTCAGGGATTCCCCGGGGTCCATTATATTGTTTATAAAATTGCGAATCATTAATGAACTACTCAAATCCTTAGCTTGTTAAACGTTTATCATGCAGGGCTATCCCGGTGCGATCGTATTTAGAAACCTAAGCTCACACTAAAAATAGGATCATATTAGGGAGAGAAGTGGAACCCAATATTTGGACAAGTGCCTTAGGGGTTATTTTCCCGTTAATCAAACCGCCACTGGCAGCCTGATGGATTCATCATAGACCTGATCTGACTTAGCTTTCAAGGTCTGATGTACAGGTTTTTGCCTGCGTACTATGCTTTCCGGAACGACACGGGCTCACCAGTCGTAATAGTTGCATAATATCAGTCTGACGAGATATTCAGTCGACAAAGGTCAATATTATCCCGGCGAGCTTTTATGAACGGGTACCGTTCTTTAGACTCGCCGGCAAAGAACACCGTGACTTCCTTTAGCCTGTCGCGCTCCTGCTTGGCTCGCTTGAGTTCCCGTTACAACCGGGCTTTCTCCGATTCGCTGGTTGCAGCAATCGTACAGCTTCCTGTTTGAACTATTTGGTATAGGTCTTATTATGGTTTTACGCTTCATATTCTGGATACTCCTTAAGCGACATTGCCGCTGATATCAAACATCCTTTAAACTGGAATAGGTACATTTTTTGCCCGGTACCAATGTTGAACAGTTTGAATACCCAAACCATACGAATCTCGGCTAATCTTTATGGCGTGAATTGGCCCAAGTTCGCTTTGAGATTGTAACAAGGCGGATTTTGATATATTAAGTCTCATAATTATCCGAAAAATTATATAGTCACTATAAATGTCTGAAACAAATATTAAAGGCGACGGTTATCCGGTAAATCCATTTTTCCTTATTGGTTGTGTTAGGTCGGGTACCACATTGTTGCGTTTGCTCTTAGGTCATCATCCGAGCATATGCAAATGCGAGGAATTTGATTTCTCGGTAGATTTCTTTGAAGACAATCAGTCCCCTCCAACACTTTCCGACTTTCACTACTATCTTAAAAATCATCGTGGCTTCAAACTTTCTCGCTATAAAATTGATAAAACTCTTTGTTATCACGAATTGCTGAATAGCTTCTTACGCCAACGACAGATCGAAGACGCTCGGCCGGTAGTTGGAGCTACCGTTCATTCCAATTTTCACAAATTAGTCGAGATTTGGCCGGATGCGAAATTTATCTATCTACGTCGCGATCCGAGGAACGTATCTCGCTCAATTATAAAACAGGGTTGGGCGGGTACTACCTGGCATGGCACATTACCTTGGAATAAGGCCGAAACCAGTTGGAAAGATTTGAAAAAGATGATTAGCTCGAAACAATGTAAGGAAATTCGCTATGAAGATCTCATCGTCGATACAATCGGTACATTAGAAGTAATTCTGAGTCATATTGATCTGAATTTTAATCCAGAAATGCTAGAAATTGAGAAGGATACTACCTACAACAGACCTAACTCAAATGAGGCTCAACACTGGTCAAAAAGTGCAACCCCCGAGGAAATTCAACTCGTCGAAGTATGCGCGGATGAATTGCTTTTGAACGCTGGGTATGAACATAGTCAGCTCCCAATCTTGCATATTAGTAGTTTAAAAAAACTACAGCTAAACATGCGTAATCGTTACAATAAGATTAGATTTTTTATTAATAAATATGGCCTATTACTTTGGTTGCTTTCAATTACTTCGAGACGCCTTCCATTTGACGATCTAAGAACTGACATTCAACTTCGAATCGATGAAGTAACAAACAAGCACATGAAGTAAAATCCAACATGTCCTCTTCGAGCATAATTTTTTCCCAATAAAGATAGACAGCTAGATAAATGTGTTCGCAGATCAGTATTGTATTTATGATGCGATTATTAATACCTGACATGCTTTAAGTCTATTAATTATCCCTTAACCCTCGAGTATTTAGAAGATATAGACGCCCCACTCTCACCTTAGCCGAAGGCTGCCTGTGTAGTGATCAACTAATTCAGGACAGTAAATCAAATTTTTCTTCTGCAACGGCTTGGACCATTCTGCATAATAACTACTTTGTGAATATGTTGGTGTATAAGCACCTTCCGTGTAGTAACTTGCTTGGCTATAAGCAAGACTCGAGGGTGTACTTGTATTAGGTCAATGATCTGCTCCTGGTGGCAATCCGTCAGCTGCTAGCCAGGCATTTAATGCAGAAGGTGCTTGATAAGGATACTCTATGTTATTGATACTGATATCACCGGCCTTCAGGTTCCAACGCCAACGTCCGGGATTATCCAACACTCCCAAGGGATTCGTCTGGACTGCTCTGTAGGCTGTATTGTCAACGACAACTAACGTACCGGGCCAAGTAGTCGCGTTAGTATTCCGCTGGGAATTTCCAACACTTACGCCACGGGGCCCATTGTAATAATTGAGGTGATCATAAACCCAGTGATCACCCATATAGTTATTGGGAAGAATCGGACTTTGGTTAGCTCTTGGCTGGAAATAAATACCATCTCCATACTCATTCATGTTGCGTCGCATGTAGAAATCTTCGTTTCCGTAGTGTGATCTATAGGTATGTTTTGTTCCCTGACCATCAAACCCGCAACGCGCTCGGTTGTCAACGATAATGGTACGCTTGTTACTCATTACCCTTAGTGCCGGCTCCACACCACTATTACCGGGGGTCATCCCACCTTGTAGATAGTTAGCAGCGATAATCAGGT
>JAOTYN010000330.1 GCA_029861825.1 Cyclobacteriaceae bacterium | reverse complement strand
GATGGGTACACCACCTTTTTCAGACTTTTCAACCGCGCTTCTCACCAAAGCTTTCTGAACCGCAATGGCAAATTCCACAGCAAGAAGGGATGAAGTAAACACACACCTAATACCCTCGCCGAGATGTTCTATTTCCCTGCCATTAAACGTACTTAATGCCTCTCCTATAATGCTTCTTACACGTGAATATGCATCAGATGAGGGACACAATGTATCAATATGAATGAAAATCCGGAATCCCGTATCTGGAACCTCTTCCGTTAAATGAGCCCTATCCTCATCGTGTAATTTGGATTGCCCCAGAAAAAATTCATATTCTCCAGGTAACACCTCAATAATATTACAGGGCAAACCGCCATGAGCCTCTTCGTGTACCGCCATACATGCCTGTTTGTTAGGCCCATGCATCAGACAAAAGACAGTTTCGGATTCCTCATTAAGCCAAAACCTATGATACTTTACACCATACTTTTCCTGAACCTCAAGGTCGGCTAAGTGCATAGCTTTCAACTCCTGGAGCGTTACTTTAACTCCCGGATGCACATCCATAAATAAGGGCATAATATTGAGTTGCTACCCTAATTTAATTATTATTTAATGCAATGCCAGAGGCTTTACACTAAAAGGCTCGGGGAATCCACAGATAATCAGGCCTATAGAGTAAAGCACTCATTTAAATCCAATTGGGCGTGCACTTGTGGCTTCATGATTTTGATCGACTGATAATCACACCTGATTCACCTTTTACTTACCCGTCAATAGAGAATTCTCTCAGGGAATGAGATACCTTAGGAAGTATATAATGAAATTAAAACGATGTGCTCTCGATCGTGTAAATAAAGCAGGCGAGACTGGTAGAGTTGGCTTCTTTTCAAATAACAAAATAGCCCCTCCCATATATGATTCATAATTCCTAGCTGGACCACTTTATGGTACACCCGATAGCTTTAGTCTTGGTGGTCTCAACTTTTTGACCCTTTAGCAATCCTTCCACGGCGGCCTTTACATAGTGCTTTGTAGCGTCCTCAGCACGGCGGGTATTATTGTCAATAGCCCCGATATATTCGATCTTAAATGTTTCATCTGCTTGCTTATTCAAAACATATACATGAGGGGTATTGGTAGCACCGTAGGTACTGGTGGTTTCCTGGGTTTCATCTAACAGATAAGGGAAGGGAAATCCCTTGTCCTTAGCTCTCTTTTTCATTTTATCAAAGGAGTCACCCGGTGATCTCTTGGAGTCATTGGGTTGGATGGCCAGCACCGGATATCCTTTAGGAGCAAACTTCTGGTGCAGCTCAATAATCCGATCCTCATAGGCTACCGAATAGGGGCAAGTGTTGCAAGTGAATATCAGAATATAGCCTTTTGCTTGCTTGTCGGTCTGCAGCGAGATCATTTTACCATCGATGTTCTTCAAATTGAAATCTACAGCCTGGTCTCCTACTTTTAATCCGTTGGCTATATCTGCTCCGGGTAAGACCATGAGCAGAGCTAAAATGGCTGATTGTAAATAAAGCATAATTCTTCGGGTTTGTTTATTTGGTAAATTCTCTGATAATTTCTTCCAATTCTTCTTGCTTAAGTTCACCTTCTACGAACTTTCTACGTCCGCTTTGAGGGTCAATTACCAGGGTCGCCGGGATGGAGCCTGTCCAACTGGGATCAACCTTATCGATCCAGGAGTTATAGTCGATCTCATCCAGTAAAAGTACCTTGGCGGTTAATCCTTTCTTCTTAACGAAAGGAACGACTTTGGAATCCAGCTGGTCTGCAAAATCCAGGGAAATCAAGGTGACATTTACCTTATCTCCCATTTGCTGGTGAATGGACTGGAAATAAGGTAGCTCTTTAATACAGGGCTTGCACCAGGTGGCCCAGAAGTTGATGACCTCAATCTGCTGAGAGTTACGGTTCATTAAATGCTGCAAAGTATCAAACTTGATCACCTCTACAGGGGGCTCTTGAGACGGTTTGGGAGCCAGCAGTAAGCCCAAAAGCAAGAAAATCACTTTTTGCATATATTCATAAAACGGGAGCGAATAGGATATTGTTATAGCGATTTTAAGGATATAGGTTCGCTGCAGCATTTAACTGGTCCTCCACAGCACAGACTTTTCCTGCATTCAAAACAATTTGAACAGAAATTAAAAATTCAAAACCACCTGGCCCGTGTTCTTATAGACCAGGGATCATCTAGGACTCTTCGCCGATGCTGGCAGGCACTTCAACCTGATGATACATATTGATAGGTTCTAACACTGTATGACGCTCCTTGGCTGCGTCAGTGGCGGGATCCTCCATTATTTGTTGCAACTTTTCAGGGTCTGTTACTTCCAGCACCAAAATCACAGAATTTGGATCATCCATATCCTGAAAAGTTTGAAAACTGGAAATAGCAGGAGAGAAAATGTCAACCCGGTCTTGATGACCTTGCATCCAGGTGTTGAAATCGCCTACCTGGTGGCGCGCTATAATAGTGGGCATGGTTTAATGTGTTTAGTTTAATTGAAGTTTGGAATTATTGATCACAAAAGCAAGGGATTACTTCTCTGACAGGGCTTTGAGCAAAAATTGACGAACTACTATTATAATCCCTGTCACTAAAAGCAACCCTAACACCAGGTGCCACCATGGCCTTTCCTTATCCAATTCCAAGGGAGAAACATCTCCCATGATGATCAGCCCTGCCCAGTATTGGGGATGCACCGTGCGGCCCTGGGACTGCTTCAAGTAAGCCAGCTTTGCTGCTCTCAACGCCTCGTCCTTTTCCATACCCTTTATAAGGTTGCGGTAGAAAATTTCCACGATTTTCGCACTCGATTGTTCATCGATCTTCCACAAACTGGTCAGCAAACTCTCACTACCCGCATAATTAAAAGCATGCGCCAATGAAATCATACCCTCACCCGCCTGGTAGCTGGGCTTTCCCGTCTCACAAGCGGTAAGCACCGTTAGGTTGGATCCCAGTTCACAGCTGTAGATCTCGTAAGCGTACCACCTCACCGGTACACCCCATGCAGCCGATTGAACATCGGTTAACTTAAATCGAACTTTCATTATATTTGGTTTATTGCTAACACCTCTTTATTAATGATATATTATTTTATCCTGGGAGGCCTTATTACCATAGTGGGCTTACTGTTTTATACTTTTCCGCCGAAAAAGATCAACTTGATCTATGGTTACCGCACCCGCCGGTCTATGCGCAATCAGGAAACCTGGGAGGCTGCTAACCGCTACTCTTCTTTACTTATGATCCTGGCTGGGATACTGGGACTATTATCGGGATCCATTTGTTTGCTTTTGGGGGCCTCGGTCATAATACCGCAGATAGTAGTGGTAATATTGCTGGTGCTGCTAATGGTGATGACTGAGAGGTTTTTGAAGAAGACCTTTCCCGACTGATACGGAACCACTGCCGTAAACATTTACCAGAGTCCAAATATTGAATAACAGTTGATATTTATGTTAATTATTTCTAACTTTGTGTTAGATATATATAACATTCAATACCAAGACTATGAAAAACTATAAAATAATATTAGGGCTACTCATCTTTTTGACTCTCTCATTTGCGGCCGGCGTACTGGTCTATTCAAAAGAAGCCACCCTCCAAACCCCAGAATTCATTATTTACGGGGTTGTGGGGTTGATTGCGCTTTTCAGCATTATCACGGTAATCAACCACCTAAGGAAGGCCAGCAAAGGCATAACCACTGAAGACGAACTGAGCAGAAAAATCAAAATGAAAGCCGCGGCCAATGCCTTTATGGCCTCTTTTTATCTATGGACTATGATCCTACTTTTCACCATAGATAGCGGTCTTAGTGTGGAGGTCCTCCTAGGCCTGGGTTTGGTGGGGATGGGTATACTTTATATCGGATTTTGGTTTTATCACAACTATCAGGGCGTCCCCAATGAGAACTAGAATTAAGGAGCTTCGTGCCAAACATGAGCTCACTCAGGAAAACCTGGCTCAAAAAGTAAAAGTGAGAAGGGAAACCATCGTTTTCCTGGAAAAGGGTAAATACAATCCATCCTTACAACTTGCCTATGAGATTTCAAGAGTATTCAACCTGCCCATTGAGAAGGTATTTATTTTCGATAGTAAGGGGTAAGAATCATTCCTTAATTTGAATAGTAAGAGGCTGGATTTGGCATAACTTTCCTAAATTATAGAACTCCATGTTTTAAATGCTCAGATCATTATGGGAATTGCATTTTATCTACCATCAAGAACCTTCTCTGAAAACATAAAAAAGTCTATTGGGTCCACCATTCTTTTCGTATTCTGTTTCCATTTTCTATTCCACCAGGCCACCTTTGGACAGAACATCCATCAGAAATATCCTTCCGCCCGGTCAGGAGGTAATTATATGCATAACTTTTACATTCCTCCTGCATTTAGTTCCACGCCTTGGGCTCCTGATTGGCATCCCCAGGGAAATTCCATCGGCCTGGCCATGAACGGATCCATTTGGAAAGTAGACATTCAAACAGGAATTGCCCATGAACTGACTTATTCATCCAAGTATCATTCATCTCCGGATTGGTCTCCGGACGGAAATTGGCTTATTTATACCGCCGATGATAATGGTGGGTCTATTCAACTGGAGATCCTCAATGTGCAAAGTGGAGAAGCTCATGTCTTGACCAACAATGAACAGGTTTACCTGGATCCAGTATTCTCGCCAGACGGAAGCAAGGTGGCCTATGTATCAACTGAGCCCAGCGGGTATTTCAACGTTTATGTTCGCCCCATCAAAAATGGCCGGTGGGACGGAGAAGCCATTGCCATTACCAGTGACCATAAATATCCTAGCAGTCGACTCTATTTTGGCGAATGGGATATGCACATCACTCCAACCTGGTTTCCCAATGGTGAAGAATTGCTGTTGGTGTCCAACCGGAATATACCTCTGGGCTCGGGGGATGTATGGCGTGTTCCCGTGGAAGAAAGCGGCATGACCCAGGCAAAATCAGTTTTGTCAGAGCAAACCCTATACCGCACCCGTCCTCACGTTAGCATTGACGGCCAGCGCTTTGTATACTCATCAACGGGTGGCGCCTCGGACCAGTTC
>JAOTYN010000375.1 GCA_029861825.1 Cyclobacteriaceae bacterium | reverse complement strand
ACCAGAAGTATACTGTAGACACGGTGGAGTTAAACTTTCCTGGTGAAAAAAGGAAAAAGGACTACCGTACTGCAAAAAGAACCATAAATAATCTAGTGGAAATAAAGTACTTTGATTTTCCCACCACATTATTAGGGCTGGTACCGGCTATTGATTTTAAGTTGGAGACCAAAGAGGGCCAATCACCGGCGGCGCAAAAAATGGAGATTGGCAAACAATACATAGATGACTTCCATAATCAACTGACCGCCATGCTCAAGTTCAAGAAGTACGACGCCATCAAGGATAATATTGAGATAGTCTCGGGAGGAGGGGTAAACTTTTTGGATCTGGAATAGTCAGTAGTGAGAACTAACATTTTCTGTAAATCCTGAAATGCTCATGGTGCAATTCAAAATCCTCCAGACCCGGCGGCAGTATTTCATGTTTTCCTAGAATCAGATACCCCCCGATTTCCAGTCTGTTCCCAATTTCCTTAAATATCTGTATCTGAACCTCACTATCGAAGTACATCGCCACCAAATTCCGGCATAGAATAAGCTTAAAAGTACCCTGTGGGTGATGGGAGCGGATATCCTGTTTCAGAAATTCTACGGGCTTTCGGTAAGATTCTTTAAGGCAGTATTGGTCCTGGTCCAGTTCAAAAGCCACTTGTTTCCAGTTCTCTGGCAGTTCACGAAGGGAACTGCTCTTATAGCAGCCTCTTTGGGCCTTTTGTAATAGTTCTTGGTTGCGGTCAGTGGCTACAATCTGAATTGTAAACTGGGAAAACATCTTAGGTAAAGTGAAAGCGCAAATCAGAGAAATAGTATAGGGTTCTTCTCCAGAACAACAACCCGCCGACCATATTCTTAAAGGTGCACCATGTTTATTAGATCCCACCATACCAGGAAGGATCTCATCTCTCATAAAATCATAAACATCATGATCTCTGTAAAATCTGGAAATGGTAATATCACAACAGGCATCCAACTCTTTCCATTCGGGAGGATTCTTTTGAAGATACTCCCAATATTCATTAAGGTTGGCCAATTTCAAGGACCGGGCCCTCCTTTTTACCCGCTTACATACCTGAGATTTAACTTTGCGATATCCCGCCCAGCGTCGATTAAGCACCGGCAATGCCAGCTGTAAGAATGTTTTACAATCCCAATTCGGGTCCTCTAAATGAGAGCGGAGCATAAGATACCATACGGGTCGTTAAGAGAGATATACTCGTTAAAAACGAATTAGTCAAACTGCTGCAAAAAGGCCAACAGATCGGCCATTTTCTGTTGGTCCAATGAATTTTCAAAGCCTTCCGGCATTATTGACATGCCCGTGGATTCCAGCTTGAAAATGTCCTTACGATTTATGTTCTGATCTTCACCACCCAAGTTCCTGATCACTATCACCTGATCGGTTTCGTGAATTATAATGCCGCTAAACTGCTCACCCTCTGAGGTGCTAACTAGATGGTTGATATAAGCTGTTTCCACGGCAGCATTGGGATCAATAATATCGTGAATCAACGTTTCAGCACTTTTGCGGTGAATTTCCGTCAGGTTGGGCCCCACCTCCTTACCAATGTCACCTCTGATGTGACAGCTGCTACAAAGTACCTGATAAACTTCTGCGCCTGAAACTGGGTCTCCGGTTAATTTCATAACAGACCGAAATTTGTTTAAAGCCTCTTTTCTGGTAACCACTCCAGCATCGGTAAAGAGCCTTTTTGCCCGCTCTCTTACCTGGGGATCATCAGCAAATAGCAATTCACGTCTTCTTTCCAAGTGCAGATTCAATTCTCCCATGGATAGCTGACCATTTTCCAAGGCAGACAATAATTTAGGGTGGTGTTGAGGTTGATAGATCAGTATATCGCTCACCTGTACTCTTATCTGTGGGCCATATTGATTCCACCTGGCAATGAGTTCATCAGCAAGGTCATCAGAAGAGATTTCGGCCAGCTTCTCAGCTGCAGCTAGCTGTAGATCCTGGGGCTGGCTTATGTCCAATAATGACATTAACAATTTGGGTAATTCCGGCAAATCCTGATCCGCAATCAGACGGAAAGCCTGGATCCTCTGAGCCGGGTTGACCTGTTCATCATGCAAAACCGCCAGTGCCCGATCTATAATTAGCTGATAATTTGTGGAGGTCTCTAACCCCAGGCGCTTTCTCAATTTCCAGCAAGCCTGGATCTTAGTGAATTTCTCATTTTCCAACTTATCAAGGGCATTTGATATCTGAAGCTTCCGAGTGGCGGTAAACTGAAAGTCCCTATTAGTTTCTGAAAGTCCGTACAAGATTGCGGTGACCACGGAATCAGCATGCCTGCCTGAAGAAAGCCCTGCTAGTACTGTGGACACATTAACAGCGCTGTCATGAACTGCCAAAGCCGCCAGATCCGCATACCACTCCGGGGGAATCATGGGAGTGGTGGCAGATTGGAGTAACTCATGTAAAAAGGCAGCACTAGTTCCTGGAGCACTGGCTAAAACTGCCAAAAGGGTGAAATGATCGGAATTACTGGCATTCAGCAGGGCCATCAATGCCGCTACTTTGTCGTCCACAGCTAATTTGAGATGCCTGGACAGACTCAACGCTAATTGTCTACGGACCCTGGAGTCGGTGTCAGATGTCAATTTTAGAATTTTATTCCATAGCTCTTGATCATCAGTTCTAGCTTCAGCTAACACCACAGCATGGCGCTGGATCTCAGCTTCCCGGTGATCTAATGCCAGTTTTAAGATATCCGAAGAAAGAACACCCAAACCTTCCAAAGTATGAAGTGCATGCAATTGAGCAACTATTGAATGCGATGACAAGAATAGTTGTTCAAGTTCCGCCTGTAAGTTAATGTCATGGCGTTCCACTAACAGCCTTTGGGCGGTGATGCGGTGCCATTGATTGGGATGTTCCAGCTGTTTTATCAAAAAGGCCGGATCTTTGGTTCCTGTAGCAGTAGGGTTGAGGCTTTTGAAGACCTTGGGTGTGATCCTATAGATACGACCCTGATCACGACCGGCGTTCAAATCCAAACCTGTTTCAAGTTCATCCGGGATCCACTCCGGATGTTCTATAACCTCACGATGCATGTCCAATACAAACAGGGAACCATCAGGTCCCACCGTCATGTTCACTGGTCTGAAAGACCGGTCTGAAGAAGCCAGAAATTCCTGATCCTGCTGATCGCGGCTGGCTAAAAAGGAGCTACCATTAGCGGAAATTATATCACGGTGAATAAGGTTTAGTACCACGTCCGCCACCAGTACACTTCCGGCATCATTATCAGGCCACAGGTCTCCCCCGTAATACGTGATACCACAAGCTCCGGAGAAATAACCCGATTGTTCGGGGTGGTTTACCCGGGTTTCCTGAAGTCCGATAGGATAAATGCGTGCTAACCCATCCACATCATGATCCGATATATTACCACGTGCACTCTTTCCTAATAATTGGATCCCATTCAAATATTGCTCATTAAATTCCAGGTGCGAAATGTGTTCCAGATTGTGGGTTTCAAATAGGTTGCCCCAAGCATCCATGGCCAGCTCAAAACCTCCGGAACTATCACCAATAAGTTCGAATTTTTTGTTTTCAATGTCGATACGAAAGTCCTGACCTCTTAGCGGTATTTTGTTTAAACTGTCACCTGCCCAATAAACCTCCCCGGAATTACCTCCGTTTGCGATGTAGATCCAATTGTCGATCCCGTAGGTAAGCCCGTTAAAATTGTGTTGCGTATTGCCATCACTGAATCCGCTCATGATCACCTCGCGCAGATCGGCCCGGTGGTCTCCATTTGTATCTTTTAAATACAATAAATGCGGCGGAGCTGCTACTAAGAATCCACCACGGAAGGGGAGTAGGGAAGAGCTAACCCCCAGACTATCGGCAAACAAAGTTCTTTGGTCGAACACACCATCGTAATCTGTATCCTGTAGTATTACAATACGGTTTTGCTCAGGAAAGTCAGGGTAGGAAGGCATTTCAATCACGTAGGCGTTACCAAATTCATCAAACTCCATATCCACCGGATCTGTGATCAAGGGTTCCATGGCTACCAACTCAATGTTAAAATCCTCATGGATCTCAAAAGTAGACATGTTGACGGGATGATCAGGTCTACATGCACAGATGATAACTCCTGTCAACAGCAGCAGCCTGGGGGAAATAACCATTTTCATAAGGCCTTGAGGCCTAAAATATAATAATTAAATAGAGATTTAAGGAGCCCAGGTAAATCGTTTAATGGTTGCAAACTTTAGACCTGCCTGTTCCGCTGGCTGGAATTTCCGCAAACCCCAAACCCGAAACCAGCAACTCAAAA
>JAOTYN010000329.1 GCA_029861825.1 Cyclobacteriaceae bacterium | reverse complement strand
TAGAATTTCGGACTTTCTACAGCACGCTGTGGGTAGCAATACTGCACCCGCCAGATTACCTGCGGGCAGCGAATGGCATGACAAGTCCCGAGGGTATGCTACCTATCAGGCCGATAATCCAGGATCGCCGGATATCAATCATATTACTATGTATTTCTCCAATGATACCATTGATATTACCAGTCCCCTACCCGCATTTGGCTTCATGGCAGGCTACATTCGAGATCATAACCAACAAAACAAAAAGCTGGTCTATACTGAAATTGTACTGGCCAATGGCGATAAGATGGGAGTTGAATTAAAGCGTATGGAAAAGGAATGTATCCTATTTGATGGATATGGATATAAGAAAGTCACGGTAGCAGGTCATACAGGCACGATTGGACAAATGTCTGAAGAAGAACGCAACGAGTTGGTGGAATCACAGGAGGACTATTTTAAGCAGTTAGATGTATTACTGCAGGAAATGGCTGCCTGCCACAATGATATGGCTTGTGAGGCGGAAATCAACAGACGTTACCTGGAATTGGAAAGGCAGAGAAACAATGCCATGCGAGGCTTACCAGGAAATCCTGCTCTCAGCGGATCAGATGGGACTGAATTCGAAACATCTCAACAAGACATCGAAAATCAGATGTATGCCTTGCAGGAACGTATCATCGACAAGGAGCTGGAATGCGGTAGAATTAAAAACAGATTAAATACATGTGCTGGAGGGGCCTGCGCCATCGTTCAACGTTCTGTTGATCGATGTGAACAGGATTACCAGGATTTGAAAGACGAAATGGTCAGGTTACAATGCCAAATGGCCAAACATATGGGGATGGACGATTTATACGATGCTGACGAATGCGACTAACTGCCTCTTTAAAGATACCCCTGCCGGAATAGTTTTTGGTAGATCTCATGGCACACCCAGGCGTCGGTGGCGGCATAGTACATTTGCTTTTCAGTAAGCTGGTCCCTTTCCCAGTTGGTTGTTTGCTGTGATTTGGATATTCTGAAGCCCAGAAAAGTAGCGGTGAGATTCCGTACTCCTTCGCGCAGTACTCCCAAATCCTTAGCTATTTCGTTGAGCTCAACAATTCCATGAGGGCGAAAATTGGCCAATTTTTGCAGCTCTACCAGGTCATCCCTTATGCTGATCCCCACTTTTAGTTTACCGGATTCACTAAACAGTTCCCTAAGTGCCGTGGGGAATCCGATTTTGCTTAAGCGGATTAAAAAGACTTGATCGGCAAGGGCCAACTGCAATAGCGCCACCTGATGATAAACCCCCTTTTGAAATGCCGGCTTGGTTTCCGTATCGAAGCCGATGAAAGACGATCGTTCAATGGCTCTAAGGGCACGGTGCAGAGCTGTTTTAGAATCCACTACCGTAATGGGTCCTTCGTATTTGCCTAAAGGCAGTTGGTTAACTTCCTCTTTGCTGATATTTTCCGGAAACATCATGCCGCTTCGGCCTCCACTTGCTCCGGTATTTCATCGGGTTGATAATAACGCAGCTTAATTCCCATGAAACCATAGAACATGGTCATAAAAGGACTAATAATATTAAAAAATGCAAAAGGTGCATAAACCAAAGTGGCTACCCCTAATACGGAGGCCTGGGTGGCTCCGCATGTATTCCAGGGAACCAATACAGAAGTTACAGTACCGGAATCCTCCAAGGTTCGGCTTAAATTTTCTGGCTTAAGACCTCTCTCGCGGTAAGTATCGGCAAACATGCGTCCGGGTACCACTATTGCCATATATTGATCTGAAGCTGTAACGTTGAAAAACCCGCAAGTCACTACTGTGGAGGCTATCAAGCTACCTGTAGAATGGGCCAGTTTTATCACCTCACTGGCAATCCGTTTAAGCAGACCTCCAGATTCCATAGCACCTCCGAACGCCATGGCACATAAGATCAACCATACCGTGTTAAGCATACCAGACATACCGCCCGCGGACAAAAGGTCACTTACCATCACATGGTCAGTTACAATGGTCACTTCGCCGTACATAGCTTGCATTACTCCTAAGTAGCCGGATTTTGCATAATCATCGGTAATACCCGAAATCTCATTCACAATGCCAGGTTGAAATATCAAGGCAAAAAGCCCTCCCAGAAGTACACCCACTAAAAGAGCCGGTAAGGCCGGGACGCGCTTTACAATCATGGCAATCACTGCAACTGGCACTAAGAATAACCAACCGTTTATATTGAACTTAGCGTCAATAGCTATCAGTACCCCTTGTACATCTACCGAACCCGCACTATCCTGATAAAATCCCATGATCAAATAAATTATCAAAGCGATGGTGATTGAGGGAATAGTGGTATATGCCATGTATCGGATGTGGGTGAACAGGTCGGTACCCGCCATGGCCGGGGCCAAATTGGTGGTATCGGACAAAGGCGACATCTTGTCTCCGAAGTATGCTCCACTGATGATAGCGCCTCCGATCACCCCTTCTTGCAAACCTAATGCCTGGCCAATGCCCAGCAAGGCGATCCCCACAGTTGCTACAGTCGACCAAGAACTGCCTGTGGCCAGGGACACTAAGGCGCACACAATACATGCCGCCACCAGAAAGATAGTAGGATTAAGGATTTGTAAACCGTAGTAGATCATGGCCGGAACAATTCCACTTATTAACCAGGTGCCTGCCAAGGCCCCAATCAGCAGTAATATAAGTATGGACGACATAGCTGAACTAATACTTTTAACCATACTTCCGGATACCTTTTGCCAGCTAGCTCCCAGTGCTATCGCTATGCTCGCGGCCACTGCAGCACTCAATAACAAAGCAATCTGATTGGAGCCGTCCAGAGAATCAGATCCGAACTGCCTTACATTGTAAAAAAGGAGTACTACCAGTATTGCTACAGGAGCCAGCGCCTGTAAGATGGTAGCTCTGCGTATGATCTCCGGGGGGGAAGGTTCATTCATAGGGATTTAATTTAACCATTTTAAGGGTTTAAATACAAAAGCTTTGCCAATTGATCCCCTAACAAACTCCCCAGGGCTACGCCCATACCTCCTAATCTTACGGCATAACCCACATCTGGTGACACCTTTCCGATCAAAGGAGTTTTTTGTGAACCAAACCCCATGATGCCGGACCAACGGTGCTCTATTTCATAAGGAACGCCGGGAATGATCATCTCCTTTAACAGTCGCTCCAGGTGATCAAGAATAACCGCATTGACCCCAAACTCCGTGGTAGTTTCGCCTTCATAATCCAGATTCCTCCCACCTCCGAGTAGGATACGGTCTCCCACATTTCGAAAATAGTAATACCCCTGTTGGTAATGATATATGCCTTGTATCCTTAATCCAGTGATGGGCTTAGTGATCAGAACTATACCCCTGCCTGGCTGCACCTGCACATCAGGTAATAGTATTTGACTAAAGGCATTGGTGCATACAGCCAGTCTCCGGCAGGTCATACTAACCGGATACATGCCATTATCAACTGATACTTCCACCAAACTCTCTGACTCCTGAAAGTTTGTCACCCGAGCCCCTGTAAATAAGTTAATGTCGGCAATGCGAGTTAGTGCCCACAAATGCTTCATCATGGAGCCGGCATCTAACTGAGCCTCTAAGGGGTTTTCAATTAAGGCCGCCACTTTTTGGGGGTTTAAACCGAAATCCTTCACTTTGTGGGTGCCGTCTCGGTAAACCTTCTGCCCGAATATGGGCTCCAACAGATCATTTAGCCGGTCGATTGATTCCAGAGTAGAAAGGTCTTCTTGCGATAGTAATTCATAGCCTCCCCGCTGTTTAAGATCCAAATGATGGTCCCCTACCCGTGCTCTCAACAGTTTCAACCCCTGCCATCGTTGGGCTACCAGGTCAACCGTAGCTTGTTCACCGATCTCTTTGATATCGGTCAGCAGTTCGGTTACACTGCCAAAGCATGCGAAGCCCGCATTTTTGGTGCTGGCGCCACTGGGGAAAATACCTCGCTCCAAAATACCGATGCGAGCATCTGGATGAAGTTCCCTCAAGCTTAAGGCCGTGGTGATCCCTACCAGACCGGCTCCCACTACCAGGTAGTCATATTGTGTAAAATGTTGTTGTTCCCAATAACTCAGCATAGTATCAGCATTGCGGAAAATCCTAAAAGCGCCTAAGTTTAAAAAAATGCGCTATTTTGTGACAGAAATAATGTGAATTTATGTTTAAACCCGATCAATTAATGGAGAAAGCTCAGCACTCAAAGTTTGAACTTTGGAAGCTGAACAAGGCTATCAATTTTATGATACCCTTCAACAGGCCGCATGGGTTTAAGATTTTGGAAATAACCAAAACGCACGTTACCACCTTAATACCCTACAAAAAAAAGAACTTCAATCATATCAGGGGATTACACGCCACCGCGCTAGCCACCTTAAGCGAGTTTACCACCGGCTTATTGCTGTTGAACATTTTGGGTATAGAAAATTACCGTTTGATCTTGCAAAGACTGGACATCGAGTACCATTACCAGGGAAAAATGTCAGCCACTGCCCATTTTAAGGTTGACGATCAATGGCTTCAACAACATGTATATACACCATTGAAACAGCAGGATTCGGTGGTGGTTCCCTGTCCCATAGACATTCATGACAAACAGGGAAATAAGCTGACCAGTGCTACTATTTACTGGCAGCTAAAGACTTGGGATAAGGTAAAGACCAAGGTTTAGAATTGTTTGAAAAATGATATCAGAAACATTACCTTAGTTAGAGCAATAAAATTTTTGCTATTTTGATGCAACTTACACTACCGGGCGGGCATCTTTAGTAGTGAAAATTATAAACAATCCCATTGACTATGAAAATCTCAAAAGCATTATTAACCACATTAATTTTAGTATGGGCCGTCTCCTTTGACACCTCTCTACTGGCCCAAAGCCAGACCCGGGACGTCGGTAAATTCACAGGCGTTAAAATGAGCGTACCCGGTGATCTTTATGTCAAACAAGGCAGTTCACAAAAAGTAGTGATTGAAGCAGCTGACGATGTTTTGGATCGTATTGAAACCGAGGTAAGTGGCGGAAACCTGGTGATACGCCAGAAAGATGATTGGAAATGGTGGAAAAACTGGAGTGGCCGGGGTAAGATTAAAGTTTATGTTACCGCCCCCACCCTGG
>JAOTYN010000328.1 GCA_029861825.1 Cyclobacteriaceae bacterium | reverse complement strand
GGCTTATTTTACGGGAATTCGCTTTGGAAAGACCAAGTTATTTGAGCGTTGGTCACCAAAGAAATCCTGGGAAGGCACCGTAGGAGGCTCGATCTTGGCAATAGTAGTAGCCCTGGTAGGTTCACAATGGGCCCACAGCCTCATCTGGTGGCAATGGCTGGGAATGGCTTTGATCGTTATCGTAGCGGGTACCCTCGGCGACTTAGTTGAATCCCAGTTCAAGCGCAGCTTGTCCCTGAAAGACTCCGGGAGCAGCATCCCGGGACACGGAGGCTTTATGGATCGATTTGACGGATTACTATTATCTACTCCCCTGGTAGCCGCCTACTTAAAATGGTTATTTGGCTAATAATCTTACATTGCTTAAAAATGAATAATTATGGGTAGACTTTGAAGGCAAATTCGTTACTTTGCAGCTACATAAACAACATATTCCTAGCAAATGGCCTACATAGAACCGGCACCAATTAAGGACCGTGAAAATCCTTTTGAGTCGATGATGTCAAGGTTTAAGATTGCCTCTCAAGCGTTGGGCCTTGACGATGAAGTCTATAATGTTCTAAAGTCTCCTGCCAAGCAAGTAGCGGTTTCGTTACCTATCACCATGGATGACGGATCCATCCAAGTGTTTGAAGGATTCCGGGTTATACATTCCAATATCCTGGGACCTTCTAAAGGTGGTGTGCGCTACGATCTTAGTGTAAATATTGATGAGGTAAAAGCACTAGCCGCCTGGATGACCTGGAAATGTGCGGTAGTCGACATACCTTATGGGGGAGCTAAGGGAGGGATCAAGTGCAACCCTCGACAGATGTCGTCAGGGGAGATTGAAAGACTCACCAGAGCTTATACCGTAGCTTTGGCTGAAATATTTGGTCCTGACCGCGATATTCCCGCTCCCGACATGGGTACCGGACCCCGGGAAATGGCCTGGTTAATGGATGCTTACTCCCGGATTCAAGGCATGACGGTCAATAGTGTGGTTACCGGTAAACCTTTAGTGCTGGGCGGCTCATTGGGCAGGGCCGAAGCCACCGGCAGGGGAGTTATGGTCTCGGCCCTGGCGGCTATGGAGAAATTAAAAATTAACCCCTATCAGGCCTCTATCGCCGTTCAGGGTTTTGGCAATGTAGGCTCTTATGCAAGCTTGCTACTGGAAGAAAGAGGAAGCCGGATCATAGCTATAAGTGATCTTTCCGGAGCATATTATAACGAAGAAGGGATCGATATAGAGAAAGCTATTGCTTACCGCGATCAGAACAACGGACATCTTGAAGGATTTGAGGGAGCCGAGAAAATATCTGGTGAAGAACTGCTGACCCTAAGCGTTGATGTGCTGGTACCCGCCGCTACCGAGGACGTGATCACCACTGAGAACGCCGATAAGATAAAGGCCCGCCTTATCGTGGAAGGTGCCAATGGTCCTACCGCGGCCAATGCCGATGCCATTATTAATGAAAAGGGAATCGTGGTGGCACCTGATATTCTGGCCAATGCCGGAGGAGTGACTGTTTCCTATTTCGAATGGGTGCAGAACCGTTTGGGCTACAAATGGACGGCCGAACGCGTGAACCGGAGGTCGGATCGAATCATGAAGGATGCCTTTGATCGGGTATATGAAACATCCATTGAGTATAAGGTGAGCATGCGCATCGCAGCCTATATCGTGGCCATCGATAAGGTAAGTAAAACCTATAAATTTCGGGGAGGATTTTAACAGGGGTAGATTTATGACAATTCACCGGGAAGGACGCCAGCTGTTGGTGGTTTTGGCTAGCGCATTGCTGGCAATAAATTTATTAATTCATAACTTTTTTACTTGGCCTCAAAGCTGGGAATTGGCCCTGTGGGCTATTAGTCTATTCATTTTTGTGCTGGTCCTGCAGTTCTTTCGAAGCCCTAGAATTATTACCCCTATTAATGAATCACTGATTTACGCCCCGGCCGACGGCAAAGTGGTCGTCATAGAGTCGACCCGCGAGCTCGAGTATTTCCAGGCCGAAAAACAACAGATCAGTATTTTTATGTCACCGGTTGATGTACATATCAATCGTAATCCGGTATCCGGGGCCATCAAGTTCTTTAAATACCACGCCGGCAAATATCTGGTGGCTTGGCATCCAAAATCCAGCACTGAAAATGAACGTACTACCTTAGTAGTGCATACTGCCACAGGTGTGGATATACTGATACGACAAATTGCCGGGGCGGTGGCTCGGCGTATCAAGTGTTATGTCAAAGATGGCGACCAAGTGCGGCAAGGAGATGAGTTTGGCTTCATAAAATTCGGTTCCCGCGTAGATGTATTCCTGCCCTTGGAGGCCAGGATCAAGGTAAAAGTCGGTGACAAGACCAGAGCTGGAAAAACCGTTTTGGCAGAGCTTTAGCACCGGCGCAGTTCACAGTGATGGGGTTTAGTTTGATATTATTAAGGCCAATTACTACTTTTAAGCTCTAAAATTCCTTTCATGAGCACTATCGACAAATTCCAGGATCACATCACCAAGGGCTATACGTTCAAAGGAGATTCCGTTCTATTAGGAACGGCCATGTTAGATGGAGAGGCTATAGAGCAACTTCATATCTCGGCTCCTTTGAAAACTTTTAATCGCCATGGACTCATTGCAGGGGCTACCGGTACCGGTAAGACCAAAACCTTACAAAACCTTGCTGAAGGTTTATCCGATAAAGGAGTACCGGTGCTGCTGATGGACATCAAGGGCGATCTAAGCGGGCTGTCCCAAGAGGGAAAGCCGCACCCGAAAATAGACGAGAGGCATGCCAAGATCGGAGTGCCATGGGTAGCCAAGAGTTACCCCGTGGAACTGCTTACCATATCGGAGGAAAAGGGAGTACGCATGCGCGCTACTGTGTCGGAGTTTGGACCGGTATTGTTCGGCAAAATACTGGAATTGAACGATACACAGTCGGGAGTGGTTTCACTGGTGTTTAAGTACTGCGATGATCATCAACTGCCACTGCTTGACCTGAAAGATTTTAGGTTGGCTTTACGCTATCTTTCCAATGAAGGTAAAAAGGAGATCGAAAAAGAATACGGTCGTATAAGCTCCGCCTCAGTGGGAGCCATTATGAGGAAAATCATTGAGATTGAGGAGCAGGGGGCCGACCTGTTTTTCGGAGAACGTTCTTTTGATGTCAATGACCTTTTAAGACAGCAGGGGGGCAATGGGTACATTAATATATTGCGTTTGGTAGACATCCAGGAGAAACCTAAAATGTTCTCAACCTTTATGCTTTGTCTACTGGCAGAAGTATATGAAACTTTTCCTGAGCGCGGGGATAAGGAAGCTCCCAAACTGGTCATCTTTATTGATGAGGCCCACCTCATATTCAAGGAAGCCAGCAAAACATTAATGAGGCAGATTGAGACTATCGTAAAACTGATCAGGTCCAAAGGGGTTGGGCTGTTTTTTATTACTCAATCACCGGCAGATGTACCCTCTGAGGTACTAGGTCAGCTAGGCATGAAAATTCAACATGCACTCAGGGCATTTACCGCCAAAGATCGCAAAGCTATCAAACTGGCTGCGGAGAATTATCCACTTTCCGACTACTATGAAACCAGTAAAGAGTTGACCAGCCTGGGGATTGGAGAGGCGCTAATTACCGTGTTGAATGAAAAAGGGATCCCCACACCCCTGGCTCGTACACTGCTCAAAGCGCCCTACAGCCGCATGGATATCATAACATCAGCAGAATTCAAGCGGGCCCTGAAGGAATCATTGCTGGTGGAACGATACAACGATGAGATCGATCGAGAAAGCGCCTATGAAAAACTCACCAAGAAGCTGGAGAAAGTCGCCAAAGACCAGGACATTGAGGTGAAGAAAAGCCGTACAGGCAGCCGGTCTAGGAAGAAGGACCCCTCCTTTTTTGAAACAGCCAGCAAGAATACAATGGTACGTCAATTGGGTAGGACATTAGTAAGAGAACTCTCCCGGGGATTGCTAGGAGTACTGGGAGTGTCGGCATCAACCCGCCGTAGATAAGTGATCCTGGAAAGTTAATCGAGAGGATTAAATCCTTAATTAATAATTGTTTATCTTGACATTAGTAAGCTTGATCGAAATAAATCACAGGATAGCCTACATTATATTACATTAGCAATGTAAAACATCATCCATTAATCTTTAACTTATCATGGGAGTACTAAAAGTAATCGAATTGTTGGCAGAGTCGGACAAGAGTTGGGAAGAGGCCGCACAGAATGCGGTGAAACAAGCCAGTAAATCTTTAAAGAATATTCGATCGGTTAACATAACCAATCAGAGTTGTGTAGTAAACGGCGAGAGGATTACAAACTACCGGATCAACGCCAAAATCACATTTGAAGTAGAATAGGGAAATACTCATTTCTTTTTTATATTTAATCGAAAATTAATTTTCTAACTTTTTTAAAACCAAAGTAATATGCCTAAAATATCCGACATCGAAGGAATCGGAGTATCTAATGCTAAGAAATTAGCAAAGTGCGACATTCGTTCGGTTAACGCATTATTGAAATCTTGCGGCTCCAAGAAAGGACGTAGGGAAGCCGCGAAGGCAAGTGGTATCGACGAAAAGAAACTCTTGAAGTGGGCCAACATGGCTGATCTTTATCGCATCAAAGGCGTAGGTAGCGAATACTCCGAACTTTTGGAAGCTGCTGGCGTTGACACCGTGAAAGAGTTGAAAAACCGCAACGTGGATAACCTTCATGCCAAAATGTTGGAAGTGAATGCTAAGAAGAAAATGGTACGCAGACCTCCCAGTATTAAGTTTGTTAAAAAGTGGGTGGCTCATGCCAAAAAGTTAAAGCCTATGATATCTCACTAAGCTCTTCAAGTCCGCTTCCCGGCGGACTTTTTTATTTAAGCGAGATCTAAAAATGACTTCCAGTCCTCGGTAGGGGGCAACGAGGCCTTTACCGTAAGGGCCTCTTTTTTTACCGGATGTACAAACCCCAGGCTTCTGGCGTGCAAGGCAATGGAACCATCCCTGCTTTTATGAGGATGACCATACTTGAGGTCTCCCAAAATGGGGCAACCTATGGCGCTTAATTGCGCTCTTATCTGATGCGGTCGGCCTGTCAAAGGGTGTACCTCCACCAATCTTCTTCCGTGTCGCA
>JAOTYN010000327.1 GCA_029861825.1 Cyclobacteriaceae bacterium | reverse complement strand
TCATCCAAAAGTTGTAACTACCCTCTCCTTTCCAATGTTGGTATAGGGGTTGTGCGCTGCGGACAGCGGTAACTATTTCTTCGATCAAGGATTTAGAGGTCTCATCCAGGTCACCCCGCAGGTCCAGCAGGGTATATACGATCAGGGTACTAAAGAAAATATTGTTGTCTTCCCGGCAATAAGGAAACCAACCATGAATTCTCTGTGAGGGGAACAGCCCATCCGAATAATACCCATGGCCCCGGCATTGCAGAGCAGCTATTTGATGGACAATTTCCTGATTGGTCATCCCTGTTAGCTTTGCGGTATTAGTGTTTTACCATTCCAACGATAACGATTGTTAAGCACGCCACCTAAAGCATACCGATCTGTACCGAGTGACATGAAATCAAGATTGCCTTTTAGCAGGTTCTTCCCGATGTCATTTAAATGCAGTTCATTTTCTCCATCAATGGCGGCATGTAAGGAGTTCAGGATCTCCAGATATTGTAAATCGCCCAAGCCCCAATCGCCTTGCGACAGCAATAACTCCCTAATTAAACTATTGGCTTTTTTGGGTCCATTTTTCAACATTTCCAGTATACGTTGTTGCAGGGCACCCAAGCCATTGAAAACCGAGGGGAACCTTGAGAAATAAAGCTCGCGGGCACGTTCCCAGTAGGGGAAAGCCGGCGATGGGCTGAGCAGGGCCAGCTCATGTGGTTGTTGGCTGGAGTAGATAGACCAGACATCCTGGGCCCTATGCAAGTCGTCGTCGGTTAGGAGTTTGGATAAAGAAATGATCTGCTGGAATTGATGGGGTGAAAACTGACCCAATCCCCTAAAATCTGGAATAGCCGGGAACTCGTTGATGCATATCAGATGGACCTGCGTGGATTGAAGCGTTTTTTGGGACATCCAAGCTATGACACCCATCAAATTGATCTGACAAAAAAGGTCATTTTCAAACCATAGGGTCACCCTTTGGTAGCTGGAAATTGCTTCCAGTTTATGTAATTCAGGAATCATGATTTCCCGGTATTTTTTGGCGTTGACGGTGGGAGCAACTGAGGAAATTTCCTGATCGAAATAGTGGGCCCGCATCTTCCAGAAGGACGGGAAGCAGATGTCGCCACGCACCGGTCCGGTGCATAAAGCTTCATTCCATACTACCAGGTCGCCTGGTATTCCGGATTGGCGAAAGTTTACGGCGGTTCCTTCTCCATTCAATACGTGAAGTTCCGACATGGATCTTAGCTTAGATAAAACGAGCTTAGATAAAACCGTAAATTATACTTTTTATCTAGAGCACAAAGCGATAGGTAAATTTAACTAAGAAGATATTGTGAGGGGTTGCACTGGGATCCAACCAGTCCTTAACAGTTTCAGAAAAAGAGAAGTTATCCCTTCCCGGATCTTCAGTAAGCTCTTTATTCCAAACCAGAAACAAGGTAGAACCGGGTTTGTATTCCCAACGCAAAACCAGGTTGGACCGGTATTGCATAAAATCAAAATCCGGATTAAATATGGTATAGTCGGTGGAGCCGTCGCTGTTTTCGTCAACCAGATATTCATCTTCCTGCTGATCAAAACTGATCTCATTGGCAGTAAATGTATGGAAGCGCTCTTGGTAGCTATCGTTAATCGGGTCGGTGATTCGTTTAAATTCCGAATAAGTGCCTTTTGATCTAAAAGGTTGTCCGTAATACTGGAGGGACAGATTGGGCAGGATACTGTAATTAATCCGAATGGATACACTTGCGGTGTTTTGATCAATCCGGGCGGTGATGTACCGGAGACCTTCACCAAACTCCGTAGTAGTTACATACTGTTGTTTGTCAATAGACTTTTCATAGAAAGGGGACAGAGATATACTTAAAGAATTGATAGGTTGAAACTCTATGTCCATATCAAAGCCATGACCCCTGATAAAATTTTTGTTTCCCCAGAAGAACCAGGGATTGGCCTTCACTCTCAATTTCTTGCGCTCATCGGAGCCGAACCACACCCAGAAATTGCCCGTGCCCGGATACTTTATGGAAGGCCCTCCACGGAGATCGGCAGTAGAGATGCGGGAACCACGGATGGTCGAACCCATGCTTAGCCTCCAATAGTTGTTAAACTGGGAATGTGCATTGATATTGCCACCAGTTCGGGTATTGGTACCCTGGAAATTCCAATCGGAAAACTGATTGAAATTGATCCTTACGCTCCTGAAAGTTTTAGTGGGTTTCAGAATAGGACGATATCCCATCCAAACCCATTGGTTGATAAGATCGCTGCTGCGGCTGAACCCTATATCGTTCAAGGCGAACTCCGGCGATCTCCAGGTGCCACCGGTCTCAAATTGAATTTTGCCGTTCCCTCCTTTTCCAAACTTTAACATACCACCAGTGCCGGTGAGAGAAGTACGGGTAGAGTCCACACTGACGTGGTCCGCATCGGGTCGTTGGAAGAAACGCTCACTAGAGGTTTGGGAGTTAAGAATGGCTTCGGTTGTCCCATTAACTCTACTCATGGAGAAATTTCCGGCCACATAATAAGTTCTTTCTTTCCAGTTGTGAATAAAATCCACACCTCCCGTGTAGGCGGATTTATGCAGGAATTCCAAACTGGGGTCGTCTAGTCTGCGGTTAGTAGAGGTGATCATGGCACCGATCTGGGTGTTCCCCTCGTTGAAGTCTTGCTGGACCCGGCCCACGAAGTAATTGGTAAGAGGTTCTACGGTCACTTTTCGGCGGTCGCCCTCATGGTCGATGGTGGCCTCTTCCTTACCGGTGACACTTTCCACGATACCTATAGAAAGACCTTTCTTGGTTTTACCGGTGAGCTTCAATGCTCCCAGGATGGAGGTGCGGTTAGGACGGTCGATATATTCATTATCCGCCAGATCCGGATCGTATTGCGGCGACCGGCCAATTCTGCGGGAATGAAACAGGCGGTCCCGGGAGAAACTGCCGCCCCAAGCCGATTGTGTCAATCTGAAATTCAATATATTACGACCTTCTATGAAGAATGGACGTCGCTCATTGAAGAATACCTCAAAAGCAGAAAGATTAACCTGCGAAGGATCGGCCTCAACTTGCCCAAAGTCAGGATTTATGGTAAAATCTAAGGTAAGATCACTGGTAATACCAATTTTGCCATCCACCCCAACATCCAGCATTTCGTCTTTTCCGGTAGCAAAGGGATTCCCCTCTTCTTTTTCAAATCGTTCCATTTTAGCCAAGGCATAAGGGGCGATTTCCAATTGCTTTTGGGGCTTAATCCCTGATATTCCCCGTAGTTCTCCGAATAAATGTACCCATCCGGGCGCATCAACCGGAACGTGCTGCCAGGTAGAGCGCTCCTCTTTACGGAAATACCGTCGGGTTAATTGCAGGCCCCATACGTGGTGTTCTTTGTTGCCAAAACGTAGTTGGCTTAACGGAATACGTGCTTCTCCGGTCCAGCCTTCCTGATCCACCGCCGTCTTGGCATACCAAATTGGATCCCAACTGCTGTCCCAATTGTTACCATTGTTGGTGACGGCTTCGTCACTGATTACACCGGAAGCGCTTAGGGTGAAGGAGAATGCAGTAAGATGGTCGAAGTAGCTATCGATGTTAATCTCCACCCAGTCCCCTTCAAAACCATCCCGTCTGGACATTCGGCGTACAATTTTTTCCGGTTCCTTATCGTAGCATTTGAATGCCAGATATAAATTTTTATCGTCGTAAAGGATCTTAAACTTGGTAGGTTCGGCCGGTGATTCTCCACTGTTAGGCTGCCATTGTACAAAATCTCCTCCCCATTCTACCTGACTCCAAGCTTGATCGTCAATTATCCCGTCAATGGTGGGTGCGGCTTGTGAAACCCGGGCTGTGGTGTAGACCTTTTTCTCTGATGCCGAACCATTTTGTGCAAAGCCGGTGCAGCAAAGGCAAAATGCCAACAGCAGGTTGAGGTAGAGGTTGTTCACGGGTTAGTTTAGGTTTCAGTTTCTACTACGAGAATAAGAGGAGAGTAGTATATCGGATTTAGACTTTTTTCTGGATACCCCCAAATTTGGGGGACATGGTCTCATTTGCCCACTCACTCTTTGATCTAAAGATTGTACTTGGCTGAAATTAGTTGCATAAACTCCCGAATATTTTTTCGAAATAATTACAACATTTTACGAATTCTTTCGTAGATAAATTTGTAATACGAAGAACTTCGTATAAATTGCCAAACAAAAATTAATTATGAAGAAGAAGTTGCCTAAGCCCACGGAAGGGGAGTTGGAGATTTTAAGAATAATCTGGGAGCAAGGCCCCAGTACGGTCCGTACGGTAAACGACCGCTTGTCGACAATGAAAGAGGTAGGGTATACCACCACCTTGAAGATCATGCAAATTATGGCGGAGAAAGGTTTGCTGAAGCGTGATACCAGTGGCAAAACCCATATCTACCATTCTTCCGTAAGTAAGCAAAAAACTCAACAACAGTTGGTCGATCGTTTGATGGAGGCCGCTTTTGGAGGTTCAGCTATGCAATTGGTGATGCAGGCCCTGGGCAACAAGCCGTCCACCGCGGAAGAAATAAAAGAAATCAGAGCTTTTTTGGATCAATTGGAAGGAGGTAAAAAATGAATAATGTCAGTTTCATATCCAACGAGATTATCAATGCCCTGGGGGCTACTTTAGTACATTCTATTTGGCAAGGCGCTATCATTGGGCTGGTGTTGTTAGTCATTCTGAAAATGGTGCCTAAAAGCAATGCGCAGTTGAAGTATTGGCTGGCGCTTACCGCTTTGGCAGGAGTGGTGTTCTGGGGGGGGTATACTCTTAAAGAACAGGTACAGTCGATAAAACCCTATGACATAGCCACAGCAGAGCAGCTGACTGCTGTCTGGGAAATTTCTCCCAACCTTGCGGTAGCCCAGAACTATGGACTGGGTGTGGTTCAGAATTATACCTTAGAGGTTATGACAAGCTTGCAGCCTTACATGACCACATTGGTGGTAGTGTGGTTTCTGGGAGCTCTGCTTTTACTGGTGCGTCTGCAAGGAAGCATGATCTACCTCAGCAAACTTCGCCGCAGCCAATTGCAGCCATTGCCCCAAAATTGGGTGTGGAAGGTGCAGGAATTAGCTCATCAACTACGCATACATAAGACGGTACAAATCGCCGAATCTG
>JAOTYN010000326.1 GCA_029861825.1 Cyclobacteriaceae bacterium | reverse complement strand
ACAGGATGTTGCCATCATTGACCTGAGCAGGAAGCGCTTTGGGCTCCCCCCATTCGCTTTTGTTGCGTTTCTTTGAAACCATTAATACACATCCGGTTGCATTTTTTTGATCCATGGTGGCACAACGCACGAAATACAGGTATTGCCCGTCGGCAGACAAGCTGGGGCAGCCATCGTTGCTTGCCGAGTTTACCGGTTTAGCTAGATTTTTTGGGGCCGACCAGGAATTGCCCATTTTTTCACTATACCAAATATCATATTTTCCAATTCCATAGGTTTTGCGACTGCTAAAGAAGATATAGTTGCCATCATAACTTAAGCTATAACCGCCCAGATGATTGATCTTTTGGGATCGATTGATGACTGCCAGTGGTTCTGGCTGACTCCATTTACCGGAGGAGGAGAGTGAGGAATAATGAAGCAGCAGCTCGCTCGTTAAATTGGCGGAGGTGGTAAAGATCATATGTCGACCATCGCCGCTTAAACTGGGAGCGATCTGAATGGTACTGGGTACGTTGATCACTCTTGATAGAGGCGCTTTGGGGGATTGGCCTTGAACTTCCAGTGATCCCAGCACCAAAATAATAGCAAGAATTCTAGTTAAAAAACTCATTATCAATACTTTAAGAAAAAATAAACATTATTACAATCCCAATTAAGCAAATATGATGCAAATTAATTCTGCGGTAGTATTGGAACTAATAATTTGAAAACGCATTCTTACACGGGTTATTTATATAGCAATTAAAAAATTATCTTTGTCTCAAAGCTATTTTGTGGGCTTTACAGAACATTTTTTATGAGAATTTTGCACACTGCCGATTGGCATTTAGGCCGGCGCCTACAAGAATTCAACCGCATCGATGAACAAAAACAAGTACTGGATGAGATTGTGCATATCGCCCAGCAGGAAAAAGTTGATGTGGTATTAATTGCCGGCGATCTGTTTGACACTTTCAATCCTCCCACCGAGGCCGTAGAATTATTCTACCGCACCTTACATACGCTATCACGTGATGGCCATTGCGGGGTAATAGCCATAGCCGGCAATCACGATTCTCCGGAGCGTATCGAAGCCCCTCACCCTTTAGCTATGGCCTCTGGAATAATACTGAGTGGGCATCCACAAACCGAAATACCGCCTTTCATAACCAGTACGGGTTTACAAGTCACCAACTCCGAACCTGGGTTCCTGGAAATGCAGCTTCCTTCATACGCCTATCCGCTAAGACTCCTAATGACTCCTTACGCCAGTGAGAACAGCATCAAGCGATTTTTCGGTAAAGATCAGCCTGAGGAAGAATTGAGGAAGATCCTAGCCCATCAATGGAGCAGCTTAGCAGCTAAGTATTGCGATGACCAAGGAGTGAATGTATTGATGGCTCACCTGTATTTCATGAGTCAGCATGCTCCACCGCCCCCAGAAAGTGATGATGAAAAGTCTATTTTGCACCAGGGAGGTGCACAGGCCATTTATGCTCATAATGTACCTCCGGAAATTCAGTACGCTGCCTTGGGGCATCTTCATCGACCTCAGCAAGTACCCGCGGAAATACCCCTAATATATTCCGGAAGTCCTTTGAGCTACAGCTTTAGTGAAGCCGACCAGCAAAAACAGGTGGAAATTGTGGATCTGGAACCGGGTACCACTGCTAAAAGGCGGTCTATCGTGCTAAGAAAAGGTAAGAAATTGACTCGACAACGCTTCCATGATCTTGATGGCGCTGTGAATTGGTTGGACGATCACCCGGACTTATTTGTAGAGTTAACCATTGTCAGCGACCATTATTTAGGCGCAAAGGCCAAGAATAGATTGTATGAAGCGCATGACGGTATTATTTCTATTATACCGGAACTAATTTCCGAGCCTGATGCTCCCCATGGCAAAAACGCTTTGGACCTAAGCTTGGACCTTAAGTCGCTGTTTATCGAATATTTTAAATACAAAAAAGGGCAGCCGCCACATAAGGCTACTCTGGAAGTGCTGGATGAGATAATTAATATGCCCCAATGATACCCATTCAGCTCACCGTTAAAGGATTGTACTCCTATCAGGATCTAACTCGGATTGATTTCGAACCCTTGGTACAAGCCCGGCTTTTCGGGATTTTTGGAGCTGTGGGTAGCGGCAAATCTGCCATTCTGGAAGCTATCATGTTTGTACTGTACGATCGTACTACCCGGCTTAACAAAGCAGGCGACGATCGCTACTATAACATGATGAACTTGCAAAGTAATGAATTGATAATCGATTTTATTTTCAAGGCAGGAGGTAACCACCAAAACAAGTACCGGTTTTACTTTAAGGCGCGCCGCCACCCCAAGGATTTTGGGAAAGTTGAAGTAAAGGATCGCAGCCACTATCTGTGGAATAAAAACGACTGGGTACCCATAAACGATCCTAATGTTCTAGGCATGACCTATGAAAATTTCATGCAAACAGTGATCATTCCCCAAGGGAAGTTTCGCGAATTCATCGATCAAAAACCTGCTGCTCGTACTCAGATGCTCAAGGAACTCTTCCAATTGGAAAAATACGAATTAGCACCTCAGGCATTTAGTTTGCTGCATGAAGCCAAAGACCAGCTCACCTTTTTAGAAGGTCAGCTTTCGCAGTATTCGGAAATTAACGATGAATGGTTATTGGACCTGCAGAACCAAACTGAATCGTTGCAAAAGCAGGTGAACGCTGACAGTACAAAAGCTCGTAACCTCAGTGACAAGGAAGCGGGGATGGAAGTTTTACGCCTGAAAACTGAGGAGCTACAGGAGGCAGTGTCTCTGTTAAAGACCTTGCAGAACGATAAAGAATTTTTTGAAGGTAAGGAACATCAGCTGCGACGATTCGAAAAAGCCCAACGTCTCTTCCTAACCAAGATCGAACTGCAGCGAAACTACCTGGCGGAGCTTAAGTCCAAACAACAGAACTTGAGGTCCTTGGAGAGCAATATCAAAGAGCAGCAGGCACAGCTTGAAAGCGTGCAGAAGAGTTGGGAACAAGTTCAGCAAAAAGTTAAAAGCAAAGAGCTATGGCTTCAAGAAACCGCTGATCTAAACCTGATAATGGAATATCAAGCCAGCCAACGGGAATATGATTCCATTTCCCATCAATGGACCAGAATGCAGGGTGAAACTTCCCAGTTAAAACAAAAAGAGGAGGCGCTTTCCGAAAACATTGTCCTGGCTGAAAAGAATGTCAAAGAGCTTGGTGATTCACAAGCTTCTTATCAGCAGTGGCTGTCGGCCTCACGTTGGTGGGAACGGGAACAAGAACTGGAAGATCGCAAGCAACGCTACACCCAGGAGTGGGAGCAAATTGACCGGGAGGTTCAGGACATGGTACGGTCACAAAGATTGCTAGCAGTAAATGAAGCCTCTCTTAAAAATACTACTATTGAGATCGAACAGCTGCAGCAGCAATTGCAAAGTTTAAGAATACAGGAAGACTGGGAGGTCCACGCCAAACACCTGAAAGAAGGAAAGCCCTGCCCACTGTGCGGTTCTTCCCACCATCCTAAAGTGCTGTCATCGAGAAAACTTGAATCACAAATACAGCCCCTGCAAAACAAACTTAAAGAACTGCTGGAGGAGGAAAAGACCTTAAGAAAGAAACTCGAAGACTATAGGATCCTGAATAGTAACATTAAACTCAAATCCCAACAAGGTAACCAAACCAAAAAGAAACTTTTAGAATTAGCTAGCCTAATGGCCAAACATCAGGATACCTTTCCGGTACCAGGTCTGGAAATCGAAAGACCCCAAGACTGGCAAACCGTACTGGAACAGAAAAAGCAACAAGCTCATCACGGTCATCAGTCCCAGGAACGCCTGAATCAACTCCAGGAATCGTACCGTCAATTAAATGATCGATTATCGGAGGCTTCCGCGCAATTACACGAAACCGGAAAATTAAAGGAGAAACAATCCGGTGCTCTGGACCAAAAATTAAAACTTGTCCGCTCTTTAAAGTACCAGGATTATATAGACCGGGATCCCTCAGAATTACGTCAACTACTGGAAGCAAAAACCCATCAAATCCAACAGGCTGAAGCCAGTTATGAGGAAGTAAGTAAAAAACTGCAAGGCCTGTCTCAGGAGCTGACCAGGCAAAAAGCCCTTTGGGAATCGCAGCAGCAGCAGGTGAACGAACTCCTGGGCAAATCGGGAGAATTAGAAACCGACTTACAGAAACTTTGTAAAAACGAAGCCTTCAAGAATCTTGCTGAGATACAAAAGATCTTATCCTTAGAATTGGACACTGAACAGGAGCGCAATGAAATCTCCGATTTCAAGAAAAACCTATCGCTGGCCAAGACCAAGCTAGCTCAATTGCAAAAAGAGATCGGACAGCACGTTTATAATGAACTCCAGCACCTTGAAACCAAGGATGAGTTAGAAATTACTATGGTCCAATTAGATAGCAACCGGCAAAAATTGGCTGGTATGCAACATAGCTTGCAGGAAAAACAACAACAACTAATACAAAAAAAGGAACTGCAGGAAAAGCAAAAACAACTTACACTGCGCAAACAACACATTCAAGAAATCAGCAACCTGCTGCGGGGTAGTGGGTTCATTAATTTTATTTCGTCAACATATTTGCAGAACCTTTGTAAGGTGGCCAACAGCCGTTTTACAAAATTGACCGGTAATCGACTCAGTCTGGAGTTAAACGAGCACAACGATTTTATGGTCCGCGACTATTTAAATGACGGCAAGCTGCGCTTGCTTAAGACCCTGTCGGGCGGGCAAATTTTCCAGGCATCCCTGTGCCTAGCATTATCATTGGCTGAAAATGTGAAATCCTTTAATCAAGCCGACCAGAGTTTCTTTTTTCTGGACGAGGGTTTCGGGTCACTAGACAGGAGTTCCTTGCAAGTAGTGATTGAAACCCTGAAATCGCTGCAACAGGAAAATCGTATTGTGGGTATAATATCACATGTAGAGGAGCTCCAGCAAGAAGTCGATGTATACTTATCCGTGATGCAACAGGGCGAAAAAGGCAGCTTTGTGGTACCCAGCTGGGATTTATAAAAAATTTCTAACTTTGATTTATGGAGATTTCAGGGGATAAAAAGCTACGCAAGATCATAGTGGTAGGCGACCGGGTGCTGATAAAACCCAAGAAAATGTCGGAACGTACGGAAAGTGGTCTTTATCTA
>JAOTYN010000019.1 GCA_029861825.1 Cyclobacteriaceae bacterium | reverse complement strand
AAAAGAGGGGCAGCCAATGGATAGGGTAGCCGCACAAGTTGGGTATCAGTCCGAAACGGCTTTTAGCCGGGCCTTCAAACGGCAGTACCAACAAAGCCCCGGTAGGTTCCGTCGCTCACGGTCAACTTAAATAAGTTACCAGAAGCCTTATTTGTACTTGTCATAAAGCCCCCGGTTTTCCCGGATCAGCTCCACCACCTTCTGTAGTCGCCGCACCTTGGTTTCTGGACGCTTGGCTTCGGTGATATACTCCGTTAGTTCTCGTTTACGGGTCAGATTAAATTCCTCAAAGCGGGCTTGCAGGTGCTTATCATGTTGAAACGCCTCCAAAATTTCCAGAGGTATAACTAAGGGTTTTTTGCGAGGGGCACTGGCTTTGATCACATTCCCGGACTTCTGATTGGCAATGGCCTCCTCCACATAAACTTTCACAACTTTGGCTGAAACCTCATCCAATGATTTGAAACGCCATTGCCGCAAGGCTTTGGTTTTCCCTTCCTGGGCATTGATCAAGACCTTTAGCCGGTCATTTAGTTGTGCCCCTTGAAAGAACCAGATGCCAGCATATCCTTTAAAGGCGCTCAAGCCCACCACATTTTTCCCATCAAGTGTGTACACCGGGTAGCCCCACTTTACGGATTCCTGCAACTCTGTAGAAGCAATTACCTCTCGCAATAACTGCAGTACTTCCGACCATTGCAATTTTTTTGTAATATATTCATCAACTTGTTTCAGATATTCCATGGGATTGTCTTTCCGTGTAAATGGATGATTTATTTAATTTATTAAATATTCCTTAATCTTTTTCTAAATTATAGTTGCATAAAAAGAGATAGTTATGAAACCAATCTACCTAATATTTTTGGCAGCGGCATTTTGCTTTTGCCAGGCTCCGGAACAATCAACTTCTGATGAACAAACCGAAGTGCTCCCGGCCCAAACCCAGGACAACGACATCGAAGCTCGCATTGCCTCACTGGGCATCGAACTGCCGGAAGTGGGTGCTCCGGTGGCCAATTATGTGAATACCGTGCGTACAGGCAATCTGGTATTTACTTCGGGGAAAGGCCCTCTGCAAGCCGATGGCACCTACATAACCGGTAAAGTGGGGGCGGACCTTACAGTCGAGGAAGGGTACGAAGCCGCCCGCTTGACTGCCATTCAACAATTAGCTGCTCTCAAGGCAGATTTGGGTGATTTGAACAAAGTTAAGCGAGTGGTAAAAGTACTGGGCATGGTAAATGCGGCCCCGGATTTTACCGATCAGTCCAAAGTGGTGAACGGGTTTTCGGACCTTATGGTGGAGGTCTTTGGCGATGCCGGCAAACATGCCCGTTCTGCCGTGGGCATGGGTTCTTTACCTAGCAACATAGCTGTTGAAATCGAGATGATCTTAGAGGTAGAGGATTAGATAAAGGATTGATTATTCCACCTCAACTCTAATCCCTGAAAAGGCGGCGTTCCCCGAAGGACCATCCAACTCCAAGGTGTCGGTTAGATCATTGATGCTGGAACCCCCATGCGATTGAGCTACACTTAGAGTTTCTGTAGTCTGATGACCCCATCCATGGGGAATACTCACCACCCCAGGCATCATTTGCTCGCTTATTTCCAGGGTAATCGGGATGGAACCTACTCTGGAGGTAACCTGTACTTTTTGCCCATGCTGCAAGTGGCGGGAGGCAGCGTCCCGGGGATTCATTAATAAGGTGCAGCGTTCGGCTCCTTTCATTAGCCGGGGTATGTTGTGCATCCAGCTGTTGTTGCTTCTCAACTGGCGACGCCCGATCAATAGTAACTGTGAATTTTCAGCTTGGCCGTAACTGAGTAGTTTCGTGATATCCAGGGATATGAAATCGGGCACCAATTGAATGCATTTATTATTTGTAAACAATCGTGCCGGCAGACAGGGCTTCAAAGCTCCCAGGTCTATTCCATGGGGTTTGCTCCTTAGCCTGGACAAAGTAAGTCCACCAGGTTTCCAGCTGTTCAGTTGCCCATAAGGGCCGAAGCGCAAAGCCAGATCCAGTAATCTTCGGGGAGTGGACCATCTGACAAATGCCCGTTGCCACCAACGGCCTTTTTTTCTGCCTATGCTATCTAGTCTATGAGTTAAGGTCTTGAAGATTTGCCAATCATGTTGGGTGTCATCTGCTGGCTTGATAAGCGCTGTACTGAACTTGGTAAAATCCCGAACCGCAAAGGTATGGAAGGCCAAGTCATAGTGATCGGTCTCCAACCCGGTGGTAGGAGGCAGGATCACTTGAGCGTGACGGGTAGTCTCATTAATATAAATATCTATGGCCACCTGGAATTCCAGGGTCTTTAATGCTTCGCCCAGGTCATGACCTTGGGGTGTTGACAAAACCGGATTGCCCGCTGAGGTAATGAGCGCTTTAATCTGGCCTTCACCCGGTGTAATTATCTCCTCCAATAAGGCTGCCACCGGAAGCTCCCCGAAAAACTCCGGAAGTTGTCGTATCCTGCTGGCAAAACGACCCTGTTTTCTTTCTGTGCCGTTTTTACCCAGGGCTTTGGCGATGTCCACTGCAGGTTTGGTAAACATAGCGCCTCCAGGTTGGTCGAAATTACCGGTGATCAGGTTCAGAATATGGATCAGCCACTGCACCAGACTTCCGTGAGGTTGGGTGGAAACTCCCATTCTGCCATAACATACCGCGGTTTCGGCGGCTGCGAATTCACGGGCCAGCTGCTGTGCGGAAGCTTTATCAATCCCGGTATTCGGACATAGGTCTTCCGGCAATAATTTAACCAGGTCAAGGAGTTGCTGCCACCCCTGAGTCATGCCCAGCAGTTTTTCTGGCGGTTCCATACCATCCTGGATTAAGGTCTTGACCATCTCCAAGAGCAAAAGAGCGTCAGTACCCGGCTTAATGAACAGATGTTTATGGGCCTTGGCGGCGGTTTCGGAGTATCGGGGGTCAATCACTACCATTTTCCCGCCCCTATCCTGTAGGGCTTTTAATCGCCTGGGGAATCCCCCACAGGTCATGAGGCTACCATTGCTCACCATGGGGTTAGCCCCCAACATCAGCAAATAATGAGTGCGATCGATATCGGGGACAGGGATCATCATCAAGTGTCCAAACATATGTTGGGATACTACATGATGGGGTAATTGGTCCACACTGCTTGCGGAAAATTTATTGCGGGTTTTCAGGCTGCGGGCGAAAGCCGGGCCATAGAGCATGGATCCCATGTTGTGCACACTGGGATTTCCCTGGTAGAGCGCGACCGCATCATTGCCATATTTTTGCTGGACTTCCTTTATTCCGTTAGTCACCAGGTCATAGGCTTCTGGCCAAGCTATTTCCTTCCAGCGGCCATTCACTTTCTTAACGGGCTTCCGCAGGCGGTCAGGATCCTGGTGCAGATCTTGTAAAGCTACTGCCTTGGGACAGATATGCCCCTGACTGAAAGGGTCTTCCGGATCTCCTTTGATAGAAACAATCTGATTTCCTTGATGTTCAATAACCAATCCACACATGGCCTCACACAAGTTGCAGGTGCGAAAATGTTTTTTGATTTGAGACATGGCCCTCCGATGTGATCTTTATTTTCTCAACTTTAACTATCTTAAAGCATGGCAGGTCTTACTAAGATAATCAATAAACAGCTTCAAGCCAGGATTCAACCCGTTTCCGAGAAAGTGGATCTGGAAAATATCCCTATGTTTGCCATTAATTGGCTGGATCTCAACAGCAAAAGCCTCTACAACCTTTACGGATTTCTGGCTTTTCCCCTGGCGCGTTCTATTGGAGCAAAGGCTATTTTCAAAGGTTATCAAACCGAGCTGTTAAAGGACTCTGCAAAGGTAAATAGGGCGGTGCTGCTGATTGTAAAATATCCTAGCCCTCAGGCATTTTTAAGCCTTTTGGGAAGAAAGTTCTTTCAGGTAATCAGCTTGTTGCGCATAAAAGCTGTGCGGAATTTCAATCTGGGGTTTGCACAACTCATTCAGGGTAAATCCGGAGATAAAGAGGATCATTACCTGGTTTATCATTTCCAGGGAGGCACTCTAGAAGCTCAGCTGCCCACACTGCAAGGGCTGGCCCAAGAGCAGCAGTGCCAGCTTTATTTTGTAGCCCAAAAGTCCGCGACTCTTACCATAATAAACCGCGGCCAGGAACGCGCCGTGCCCTTGCCTATGGAGGGATTGGTTATTTTCACTCAATCCGATCGGCAGTCACTTCAGCGATTGGCCGACCACCCTAAAATGGAAGAGCTGCTCTCAGGGAACCAATCGTCCTATCTGAGCTATTTCAAGAGGGTCATTTAATGAATATCCATTTTATCTTGGTCAAGACTGCCAGGGGGGAACATCTAGGGTTTGCTGCTAGAGCTTTAAAAACCATGGGTTTCGACCGACTGCGTTTAGTGAGCAGTCAAGTGCATGATGATCCGTTGGCTGGTAAAACGGCCTACGGTTCGCACGACATTTTGCGGAAGGTAGGTATTTACCAGACACTGGATGAAGCTATCGCCGACCTGGATCTGACCATCGGTACTACTTCAAAACAACGCATTAAGCGATACGACTACCACCATCCCCGGGAGCTAAGAAGTATCCTCGCAGGCAAAGATCCTCATTTGAATAATGTGGGTGTAGTGTTTGGGTCCGAAGAAAATGGGTTAACCACCGAAGAGCTGCAACATTGTGACTTGATAAGCAGCATCCCTTTGACGGCCAAATACCCCTCACTCAACTTGTCTCAGGCTATTCTTATCTATGCATGGGAATTAAGCGGGCTAGCCGATTCTTCTCCTGTCCGTGAAAGCCCTGAAGTTCCCCTGCAACGACACTTAAGGGATCAGGCATCAAAACTGTTGAATAGCCTGGAGCTCCAGGAAAAGCCACTTTTGAAAAGAAGGATGATGGATCGACTTATGTTGGCCGATTCTCAGGATATGGAACTGATTTTGGCCTTTCTGGCGAAGTTGGACCGATCTATGAGCAATCAGTCTTCTAAAGACCCATAAATAACCGTGTAAAGCTTCTCCCAGAAATGTTCCTGGGTAAAGGGCAGCACCTGTGTCATTCCCACAAAGATCAGGTCCTCCGCCGGATCTATAAAATATTTAGTATTGAACAAACCAGCCCATTCGTAGGTCCCCGGTGATTTTACGGTAACTCCCTCCGCTTCATCCAGCCATACCATGAAACCCAGGCCAAAACTAATTCCCGGTGTTTGGCTTATTCCCTTACCTTCACGATTCAGAGCTATTAACTGGTCGGCTTTTATCAGATCAATAGTATGGGCCGCTAGCAATTGCTGATCGTTATAGCGGCCGTCGTTAAGCAGGGCCTGAATAAATTTCGCATAATCCAGAGCAGTGGAAGAAAGTCCTCCGCCACCTGAATAATGGCCATTATCTATAGCCTTGGGATAATCCCACCCTCTGAAGGAACCCTCTCCTTCGGCAATAGACAACCCGTTATCTTCAGTAGTAGTATACAAGGGCACTAATCTCTTTTGCTTGTTTTTAGGCAAGTAAAAATGGGTATCGGACATACCGACTTTATCGAAGATATGTTCCTGAAAATACTGAGCTAAGGTTAGTCCGGATACCACTTCAATAACCCGACCGAGAACGTCTGTATTTAAACCATAGAGGAATTTCTCTCCCGGTTCGAAAACCAGAGGAACTTTAGCCAACCGCTTAATAAATTCTTGAGTGGTCCACTCCTCGTGAGAGAGCCCTACCCCCAACATGTCATAACGACTGTAGACAGCTGCGATCTTTCCAGGGTTGAAATCGCCATAGGTGATCCCGGAAGTGTGGGTTAGCAGGTGCCTTATGGTAATGTCCTTCTCCGCCGGTTTGGTGGTAAAGCTAGAGTCTGATTCTTCAAAAGTATCCAATACCACCATTTCCTTATATTCTGGCAAATACCAGTGAAGAGGATCGTCCAAGCCGATTTTACCCTGTTCAAAGAGCTGCATGATGCCAACAGAAGTGACGGCTTTTGTCATGGATGCGATGCGGAAAATATCGTCATTTCGGTACGGCTCCTGCCCGTTCTTTGATCCTAAACTCTTCTGGCAATCAAGAATACCCCTCCCGCCAGCCAGCCTTTATCTACGGAGCTCAACAACAACTCATCCACCAGATTCAATCTTTGTGGAGAGACATTTGCAGATAGAGGGGGAGCTACCTCCAATTGCTGTCCGGCCAAAGTAAAGGGAAGTAATAGCAGGGAAAGAAAAATTTTCATAACAAGGGATTTTTTTGTGATGGTGAGTACTTCGCAGTATAACGATTTTTGCGGGCACAAAAAAAGCCAGCTGCATAATGCAGCCGGCTGTGTTGGTTTCCAGTTGGTTACCCTTTATTCATCCAGGAAATCTTCAAAGGACATGATTTCAGCTGGTGCCTTATCGTTCTTTACAATGTAATTATTGAGTTTGCCGATACGCTTGGAGCGGATCGTGTCAAACTGTTCTTTGGCGTTATTGAACCGGGTTTCCAACAATTGCAGGTTTTCCATTTCCGAAGGTGATGGGGGATTAAAACCCGCTGCCACTTTACCATAAAGTGTAGCTACCTTTTCCCGAAGCTGCGGCTCCGCAGCGCCTACGTAATTATCGCCGGTAGTGATCACCAATGACTTCTTCAAAGTGGTTAACTCATCGATAACCGGTTGGGCGGTCCTTTTGGAGCTGACATCCTCATCTATAAGGGCTTGCGCCATTTCCAAGTGCTCGTCAATTTGATAAACCAAATAGGCCAAGTCCTGGCACATATCGTACAATTTCTGGGTAGTGCCGGCCAGTGAGATACGATCTGCATCGGTTAAAACAGAAGTAGGGTCATTGATCAACTCAATTTCCGTTTCGTAAGTTTGCTTCCCTTTGGTCATTACGATCTTGTAAGTCCCCGCAGTAACCCGGGGAGCAGTAAACCCGCCAAAAGTAAACGTCTTGCCTTTGGCCATCTTGGGTTGTTTTACCCGGTAGTTCCAGGTCACCAAATTAATCCCTTTGGATTTACCGGGCGCCAATTCTATTAACTTCTTGCCCGAATGGTCTTGCACCTCCATACTCATCTTGCCGAAAATATGGCGCTTCTTGAGGTAGTAAATGATTTTTGCTGCCCGGGTAGGATTAGGACCCACATACTCCATTTCAGTGGCCGTACCTCCAAACCCACTTTCTTCTACGATAATGGTAGGCTGTGATGGGAAAAAGTGCACGTCCTTGGCCAGCACTTCTTGCGTTATCGCCCGAAGAGGACTGATGTCGTCAATAATGATTATTCCACGGCCGTGGGTACCTAATACCAGATCATTGGTTTTACGGTGCATTTCAATGTGGTGTACAGCGGTTGCCGGCATATTGTTGGTAAACCTGTTCCAGTGCTGCCCACCATCAATGGTTATGAACAATCCGAATTCAGTGCCCAAAAATAGCAGGTCGGGGTTCTCAAAATCTTCCTGAATGCAGCGGGTGAATCCGTATATATCATCGGTGGCCAAAGACGTCCAGGTATCTCCGAAGTCTGTGGTTTTGAACACATAGGGCTTCATGTCGTTTTTGGTATGTCCGTCGAATACGGCATAAGCGGTGCCCTCGTTATGGGCACTGGCTTCAATATGATAGCACCAGGTATTTTTAGGAAGTCCGGTAAAATTGGGAGTGGTATTGGTCCAGTTTTTCCCGCCGTCGCGTGTGACCTGAACATTACCGTCGTCAGTACCAACCCATATGACATTCTGGTTAAGATCGGACTCCGCAATGGTAAATATGGTACAGTGGTTTTCTGCTCCCGAATTGTCCCTGGACAACCCTCCCGACTCCTCTTGATTCTGTTTGGCGGGATCATTGGTGGTTAGGTCCGGAGAAATCTTATCCCAGGTATTGCCCATGTCGTTAGACCGGTGCAGGAATTGACTGCCCATATAAAATCGATCCGGTTGGTGCGTACTTACCGCCATAGGTGCGTTCCAATTGAACCTCAATTTGGGATCCCCCGCTACCGGTAAAGGCTGGATGGTTTTGCTCTGATTGCGGTCTACATCGTAGCGCCAAACATTTTCCGCTCCTTGCATTTCGGAATAGATGATATTTTTGGTAGGATGCTTCAATACCCGGAAACCGTCGCCAAACCCCACGTTGTTCCAGTCTCTGGCTTCGATACCGCCAGGTGACCGAGACGGGCCGTACCAGGAGCCGTTGTCCTGCAGTCCCCCATATATATTATAAGGTTCTTCGTTATCCACACTAATATGATAGAATTGGGATACCGGAATATTAGCCACAATTTCCATAGTAGTGGCACCGTCCCAAGTACGGTAAACACCCCCGTCGGTGGCCACATACATGCGATCACTATTGTTGATGTCGAAGGTGATGTCGTGAATATCAGGATGCATATTGCCCAGATTTTTAAAGGTCTTCCCTCCGTCACGGCTGATGGATCCAAATACCCCGGCCTTGGCAACAACGTCCGGATTCCTGGGGTCTATTACAATGCGTGAGAAATAAAACGGTCGCACCACCAGGCCAAAGTCTTTGTTGAGATGACTCCAGCTTTTCCCTCCGTCATCAGAGCGGTATAATCCTTTGTGTTCCGGTTTTTCGGTTTCCAATGCTGCGTAAAGTATGTTGCTGTTAGAGGGCGCTACTGCCATGGCAATTCGGCCTAGCCTACCACTGGGAAATCCCGCATGGATCTTATTCCAGGTTTTACCCCCGTCAGTAGATTTATAAAGTGCGCTGTTCTCCCCACCGGATTCAAAAGACCAGGCGGTGCGCCGGAACTCCCACATAGAGGCATACAACACCATAGGATCATTGCGGTCCATCACTAAATCACCGCATCCGGTACGTTGATTGAAGTACAGGATCTTTTCCCAGGTCTCCCCTCCATCCGCGGATTTATAGACCCCTCTTTCTTCACTATCGCCCCATAGGGCTCCCAAAACTCCCAGGTACATGATTTGATTGTTTTGAGGATCGATTTGTATGCTGCTGATGCGCTCGGATTTGTCAAATCCTTTTTTCTCCCAACTTACTCCACCATCCACAGACTTATACAATCCATCGCCTATGGAGACACTATTCCGAGTCCAGGTTTCTCCGGTACCCACCCAGATCACGTTATCGGCATCTGTAGGATCCAGGGCTATAGCCCCAATGGACTGGGCATGCTCATCGAATATAGGTTGAAAAGAGGCCCCGCCATTGGCTGATTTCCAAACACCGCCTCCGGCAGTTCCCGCATAGATCACTCGATCGTTGGTGGGGTGTGGCTCCAGCTCTACAATACGGCCGCTCATTATGGCAGGTCCTATTTGACGAGCCTCCAGGTCACCAAACAGTTCTTTTCCTTTTAATACAATATCCTGGCTGTTACCAGGAAGGTACATGGCAATCGCCATGACCATAGCTAGTAATAACTTTTTCATAGTCAGTATGGTAAAGGCTATTCTTCGGGAAAAGCAAAGTCGCTGGTGCTTACTTCAGGGTTTAATTCGATGCTGTCGATCATCAAAGGCTGCGATTGACCGCCTTTGGTTCCCTGTGACATTGAAAAAGGGAAGTACAAGCCATCGACTTCCTGATAATCACTCATTTTAATTTGCATGACTGTTCCTTTGGCAGGACCCTGCTTCAATTGGGATTCCTGAGCAATGGGTACATAGGTTTCCGTATCAAAAAAGTAGTAGGAAATGTCTTCAACCTCTTGCCCGTCAACAGTCATGGGTTCTTTAACTACTTTTATTTTATAAGTTTCCGCACCATCGATAGTTTCTGTACCCATTAGTTCTACTGTATAGCCTTTATCCTGGTAGTTGTATAGCGCGTCGGGAAAATCATTGGCTTCTAATTTCTGATTTCCAGTGGCTTCCGCATCGGATTTTTCGGCCTTCATAGTTTGGAAATTAGTACTCCAGAGGGTTTCGCCATCAAACACTCCTTGCTTGAACTCATTACCCTGGAAGGTGACCTTGGTATACTGCCGTCCGTCGGCCATTTGCACTATTTCCAAGGGGAATTCTATTCCGTTTTGGTTGACTTTGGCTATAAGTTTTATTCCCTCTAAGGCTCCCCAAGCTTCTTTACCTCCGGTATTTTCAAAATAACCGCTTACAATTTCATCCACACTCTGAGCCTTAACATTTAGAGAAGATATCGCCAGTACAACTACCAGCGCAAGTGAAAATTTTTTCATGTGACTGAGTTTGATTGTTAATTAATCATTTTTGAAGGGTTAATGATGCTAAAAATTTTCAAAATAAAACAGAGAAAGGTATTTGAACTGTCGATTTTTAGGATGATCGGTAACTCCAGGGTGGTGCGAACTCTTATTATGGCTGATAAAGCACTTTAGGAATAATTCACCTCATGCATATATGCATATTCTTCTTATATTAAGTTGATCAACTTTTCAGAAACTCATGCAAATAATAGAAGCTGCAGATGGTTATGATGCAGTAATTATCGGGTCTGGAGCCGGAGGAGGTATGGCCGCGAAGATCCTGGCGGAGTCCGGATTAAAGGTAGCCATTGTGGAGGCCGGACCAATGTTCGACCCTAAAAATAATGCTCATCGTACGCAACTGCGCTGGCCCTATGAGTCACCTCGTCGGGGAGCAAATAACGTGCGGCCCTTTGGAGACTTTGACAGCGCCTACGGGGGTTGGGAGATCGAGGGTGAACCCTATACTCACAAATCGGGAACCAAATTCGATTGGTTCCGCTCCCGAATGGTAGGCGGACGTACGAATCATTGGGGTCGTATTTCGCTGCGATTTGGCCCCAAGGATTTCAAAAGAAAGGATCAGGATGGATTGGGTGATAACTGGCCTATCAGCTATGAAGATGTGAAACCTTATTATGACCAGGTGGATCAACTCGTAGGGGTATTTGGCACCAAGGAAGATTTTCCCAACGAGCCTAACGGTTTCTTTCTGCCCCCACCAAAGCCCCGGTTACATGAATTGTACTTCAAACAAGCTGCCAATAAAGCCAACATCCCGGTAATCCCCAGCCGCATGTCTATGCTCACCAAACGGATCAATACCGATCGCGGGGTGTGTTTTTACTGTGGTCAATGCAGCAGAGCCTGCATGGTGGAAGCGGACTTTTCCAGCGGCACCTGTTTAATTTTCCCGGCACAGCGGGCAGGAGGACAGATTACCCTGTTTACTGATGCTATGGCACGTGAAATTGCCACCGATGCCGATGGCAGAGCAACAGGGGTTCACTATATCGACAAAAATACCCGCCAAGAGAACTTTGTAGGCGGTAAGGTAGTGGTGTTAGCAGCTTCCGCATGCAGCAGCGCTCGTATTCTGTTGAACTCCAAAAGCTCCACCTTCCCGGATGGATTGGGTAACGGCAGCGGGATGATCGGCCGCTACCTGCATGATTCCACAGGAGCCAGCCGCATGGCTTTTGTACCCCAGCTCCTGGATCGTAAGATCTATAACGAAGATGGTGTAGGAGGGATGCATGTCTATACACCCTGGTGGCTGGACAACAAACAACTGGATTTCCCTCGGGGATATCACTTAGAGGTTTGGGGTGGATTGGGCATGCCCAGTTACGGATTCGGGTTTAACGTCTCCGAAATGAACAAGTTTACCGGAGGAGTGGTTGGAGGATACGGCAATAAATTGCGGGAGGATGTCCGAAAGTTTTACGGATCGTTTATGGGTATCAGCGGCCGTGGCGAAAGTGTAGCGCAATACGATAATTATTGTGAGATCGACCCCCAGCATGTGGATGAGTTTGGTATCCCGGTATTAAGGTTCCACTACAAATGGACCGACTACGAACGCGCACAGGCTAAGCATATGCATGAAACATTCGAATCCATTTTCGATGCGATGGGTGCCAAGTCAGTGGGTACCAAGCCAGGTCCGGAAGATGATTACGGCCTACTGGCTCCTGGGCGTATTATTCACGAGGTAGGTACGACCCGTATGGGAGTCAACCCCAAAACTTCCGTAGTTAATGCTTACCAGCAGATGCATGAAGTGGATAATGTTTTTGTAGTGGACGGGGGGCCTTTTGTTTCCCAGGCTGATAAGAATCCCACCTGGACCATATTGGCATTGGCCTGGCGTACCTCAGAGTATATTATTGATCAAATTAACCAACAAAACATATAACATGGACCGCAGAGAATCATTGAAGTCGTTATTCGTGGGGTCATTGGCTGGTGGACTAGCATTGAAGGGATGTGCCCCTGTTGACAGTGAGGTAGAGTCAGTGGCAGAACCCGCAGCTGAAGAAGGATATGGTCGCACCGAAAAAGAGAAAATACGGGACGAAAAGATAAAGGCGGACTCTTTCTTTCAAGAGCCGGAATTAGAAACACTGGCGGTCTTATGTGACATTATATTACCGGCCACCGCCGATTTCGGATCAGCTGGCGATGCCGAAGTACCGGAATTTATTGAGTTTATAGTTAAGGACATGCCCGCCCACCAACTGCCTTTGAGGGGCGGTCTCATGTGGCTGGACAACCAATCCAACTCTCGATTCAACCTAGAATTTAGATCGTGTAGTCCGGAACAGCAGTTGGAGATGGTGGATGATATCGCTTACCCAGAGGAGGAGCCCAGTGACATGGCGCCGGGAATTGCCTTCTTTTCCCTGGTACGAAACCTAACCCTTACCGGATACTATACCTCCAAAATGGGAATCAAGGAATTAGGATATGCCGGAAACACACCGGGGGTATGGGATGGGGTTCCTGATGAGGTGCTCAAAGCCCATGGACTTTCATATGACCCGCAGTGGTTAGAGCGGTGTGTAGATCAAAGCAAACGGGATGAATTGGCAGCCTGGGATGAGGATGGCAATTTGCTTTCCACCTAACCTCTAAACCTGGCATGGCCATCAAAACCCACCTGCAGCAATCACGGGCATTGGAGCATTTTGAAGTGAGGGGCGATGGTTCCAGCCGCCTGGAGGCACTAAGCGATGGCGTGTTCGCCCTGGCCATTGCCATCCTCTTATTATCAAGCTCTGTACCCAAAAATTTCCAAGAGCTTTGGGCGTTTGTTGTGGATATTGTGCCCTTCGGCATCTGCATGCTTTTTATCTATTGGATCTGGAGGCAACAAGTCACATTTTTCATGCGATAGGGTTTGCTGGATAACACAGTTTTGGCATTGAATCTGCTGTTGTTATTTTATGTATACCCCCTAAAGTTTCTGATGTCGTGGTTGATAAAATATTTTACATCCGCATTCTCCGGCAATTTCCAAAATGAGGTAAAAGAATTTGCGGATATTATTCCCTTCCAGAAAATACCGGTTTTAATGATCATTTATAGCGTGGGATTCGTGTGCATTCTATTGGTGATGTATTTTTTATATCGGCATGCTCTTGGCAAGAAGGAAACCTTGGAATTATCGAAAATTGAGGTGTACGAAACCCAGTTTTCCATGAAGGATAAGCTAGCACAGGTTTTTGTAGGTCTGGCCTCCATATTGTTGGCGATTTCCAGTTTAGTCTTTCATAGCGCCCTTGGTTCTATATTGGCGGGAGTTATTTATAACTTGATATGGGTGATTAGCATTTTACTGGAAAAAAGAAGGAGCAAGGACCTATCACGTTTACTGGCTGCCATATAAACACCTTGACTAATTCTTAGATTACGCCGCCAGCATTTTTCCCAGTATTTCACGCATCATTTTTGCCGCAAGAGACGCGGTAATTTCGCTTTGATCCCGTAGGGGGTTATATTCTACCACATCAGCACCCACCATGGGGCTTGCCAGTCTCTGAATGATGTTTAAAGCTTCTCTGGGAGATAAGCCGCCCGGTTCATGATGACTTACCCCCGGAGCAAAAGCCGGATCGAAAACATCCATATCCAGCGAGAGATAGAGTGGTCCGTTGAACTGCAACTCAAAAAGTGATCTGAGATTTCGCATTTCATGCACCTCTACTTTGAACTTTGCGATCTGCTCCCTCTGATGATCGGTCAAGGCTCTAACACCTACCTGTACCAACCGGGTGGCTAATCCCTCTTCCATGATGCGGGCAAAAGGACATGCATGTGAATAGGGATCACCTTCGAATTGATGATATAAATCACTATGTGCATCTAAATGAAGTATCTCCAATGCCCCGTGTGACTGACTAATGGCTTTAACCACAGGGTAAGTGATACTATGATCACCTCCCAGGGTGAGTAGGCGGTTGGTCTTATTAAGGTTATCACGGGTGATGGACTCAATATCGAAGTATTCTTCTACCTCAAAGTCACCATGATCCGCAATTTGCGGTGTGTCTATGTTGATCCCCAGTTCGGTAAAATAATTGGAGGACCCGCTATGAAGGGTTTTTCGGATGGCAGCCGGGGCTTTAGCAGCACCTTTTAAGAATGATGATTTATCATCATAGGCGATTCCCTGGATACCTATTGTTTTCATAGATTTTCGGAGGCCATAGCAGGTATTCCCTGAATTTAAGTTGTTAAAATCGAGGAGCCTACAGTCTTTCTTCCCTCCAGCTGTTGATGTACGTTTGCCACTTCCTTAAGCGATGCTTTTTGACCAACTTGAACCTTTAAATGGCCTTTTAACAGCATATCGAAAAGTTGCTCACTAGCGGCGTGCAGAGTATCATAAGTTGGGATGTAGTCAAACAGAGTTGGTCTGGTAGCAAACAAAGAACCGTGTTGAACTAAATGACGCAGGTCAAAGTCCTCAATCACCCCTGAGGATTGGCCAAAGCACACCCACATGCCTCGGCGCTTTAAGCATTGCAGCGAGTACGGGTAAGTATCTTGGCCCACGGAATCGTAAACCACCTCCACACCTTGTCCGGAAGTTATTTTTTGTACCTCTTGTACGAAGTCCTGCTCCCGGTAATTGATCACATGATGATAGCCATGTTGCAGCGCCAGCTGCGCTTTGTCAGCACTTCCGGCAGTACCTATTACCGTAGCCCCCAAGTGTGCCGCCCATTGTCCGGCCAACAAGCCTACACCTCCGGCAGCTGCATGAATTAATATGGTATGTCCGGACTGAACATTAAAAGTGCTGCGTAACAAATATTGTGCGGTAAGTCCCTTTACCATAATGGCTGCTGCTGTTTCATAGGGAATATCATCCGGTAGTTTTACCACACGGTCAGCAGCTATCACCCGGTGCTGACAATAGGCACCGTTGGGGACCGTATATGCGATGCGGTCTCCCGCTTGCAGATGGCTTACGGAGGAACCCGCCTCCATCACCTCACCGCTGGCTTCCGCTCCAGGAATAATGGGCAATGGACCTGTCCAGGGATACAATCCACTCCTAAAATAGGTGTCAATAAAATTGACGCCTATGGCGTGATGTTTTACCAGGACTTCTTGGGGACCGGGAGGTGCAAGCTCCATTTCTTCATAGGCAAAACTGGTGGCAGGACCCGGTTGATGCACAACACTGGCGTAGGTGATCATATCAAAATAAGATAATTAGGGTGACAGGTAATATACTAATTGTCCGGCAATAAACGGAACGGCTTAAAACTGCTAGAATTTACTCCTGGATAAGGCTCTTTGTGCTTCGCTGAGCGAAACCAGCGAAAATTGCAAGGGATCTCCTGGCCTCAACTGCGCCATCCTAGGGAGGTCAGCGGCGATCACATTGGCAATCCGCGGATAACCCCCGGTGGTTTGGGCATCGGCCATCAATACAATTAACTGACCTCTGTTGGTAACCTGAATAGTTCCGGGAACGATTCCTGAGGAGATTAACTCACCGGCGGGCGTAAAATTGTTTAAAGTGCCATCAAGTCGGTATCCCATGCGATTGGATTGAGCACTGACAATAAATTCTCGGGTGAGAAAGTCCGTAATACTCTGCACATTCAAACGGCTATATTCGGGGCCGGGCATTACCCGTATCTTTTGATTTTTGGGAGGCTCACCATGTATTTGACGAATCTCCAATTGGCCTTGGCTTTCGACTACCCACAGAAGCCCTTTGGTCAGTATGCTTTGGGGGGTTAATAACTGAGGTTTGGTAACAGCAGCGCTTACACTGTCCAACCATGAGGCTACCTTCCAATCGCCCCGAATGGCCAAATAGGTACGGCACTGGTCTTTGGTACGGCCGAATTTAAGGGTTTGCTGACCCAGTACATTAACAGTTTGCAGGTGGGATATGGGTTGCTGATCGAGAGTGGCTTTAATAGGTGCTCCGGCCAAGGCAATTTGACCTCCACCTTCCAAGGCCAATGTGGGCCCCATCAGCGTTATTTCCAGTACAGGCGCATTAGGGGGATTTCCCACCAACCAGTTGGCTTTCACGGCATCCAGCACACTCATGGCTCCGGATCTGGGAACTCCATAAGCCATATGACCCCAGCGGCCTTGGTCTTGAATGGTAGTATGTAAACCGGGTTTAAGTACCTGGATTTGTAAATTATGTTTCATAAATACTCTCCCAATCGAAAATCCCTTCTGCGCATTGTACTTGTATTTCCTGGAAACGAGCATCCTCAATAGCTTCGAAACGGACCAGGTCGCCCGCTTGAAACAGGAATGGTTCTTGGCCTTGAGTCCTAAAAATTGGCAATGGACTTTTACCAATAATACGCCAACCTCCAGGCGCTTCATCCGGGTAAATCCCCGTTTGATTTCCGGCCAGTCCTACTGAACCCGGGGGTACTTTCTTGCGGGGGGTGGACATGCGGGCACATTGCAACTTTTCCGGAAGCGGACCCATGTAGGCAAAACCGGGTAAGAATCCCAGCATGAAAACCCTAAAGGTATGAGAGGTATGCAAGTCTATTATGCTTTCTACCTTCAAGCCGGTAAGCTTAGCTACCTCTTTTAGGTCCAGGCCGTAAGACAGGTGGTAACACACAGGGATCTTTAGCTTTCTTTCTGGTTCTACACTGCCTTCCATCTCAATTTTCAATTCCTTCAACCAACTCCGCAAATGTTGGAAGTCGGAGATCTCCGGATTGTACCCTATCACCAGGGAACAATAAGCCGGAATCAAAAATGTTACTTCCGCCCGATCCGCTGCTTTAACGGCTTGGTACATAGCCATTACTTTTTGGTTGACCTCAACCTGAATGCGTTGTTCAAAATTGACCAGTAAGGCTTGATCGCCAAAAGGTAGCAACTCCATATTACCCAAAACTTTTTCTTTCAATATCATGTTCTGCAAAAGCCTGATCAATAGCTTTCAGAATGCCTACTGCTTGGGGATTATCCCCGTGTATACAAATGCTATTCGCGTCGATATCTACTGGCAAACCTTTCAGGCTCAAGGCTTGATGTTTCAAAACAATGGATACCGCTTGTTCCGCTGCTTCCTGCGGTTGGTCCAATACCGCTCCCTCCAGCGCCCTTGAGCGAAGCTTTCCGCCAGTCTCATAGCGGCGGTCGGCAAAGGCCTCTGAAATAAAAGGCATGTTCTTATCTTTAGCCAATTCCTGCACCAGGCTACCTGCCAGTCCCATCAGCTTTAAATCACTGTCAACGTCCCGAATTGCGGAGATCACATGCTCCGTTATCTCCATCTCTTCTGCCATAATATTGTACAGGGCTCCGTGTGGCTTAACATAAGGCAACCGGCCTCCCAGGCTTTCCACCATGCCTTTAAGAGCGGAGACCTGATAACGGATGGTAGCCCTTAATTCTTCAGCATTCATGTCAATTTTTCTACGGCCAAAACCCGCCAGGTCCGGGTAGCCGGGGTGGGCCCCGATCTGTGTGCCATGATGGAGGGCCAGCCGTATAGTTCTTTCAATGTGCAGGGGATCACCTCCGTGAAAGCCACAGGCGATATTGCATGAAGTAATGTAGGGGAAAATCTCTTGGTCATTCCCTATTTGAAAGTGACCGTAGCTTTCACCCATATCGCAATTAATATCAATCTGTTTCATGATCAAAGCAAACTAGTGGCACTTAATACGCTTTTGACTCCCAGAACTATGGTAGCAATTATTACCAGAATTCCCAAGATATTGGTCCATAGGTTGTTATAATGTACTCCCATGATCCTATGATCGTTCATGATCCACAGCAAGAAGGTGGCGACCACCGGTAAAAGCAGTCCGTTAGTAAACTGGGCGAACAATATTACCAAAGTGGGCCTAAACCCCAACGAAGAGAAAAGCACTCCCGCTCCTAACACTAGCAGCCAAATAATCCGAAACTTTTTACCTTGTAGATCCTCTTTCCATCCCAATATTTCAGAAGTAGCGTAGGCCGCAGCTAAAGGGGCGGTTATTGATGAGGACAAACCTGCTGCCAGGAATCCTACGGCAATAAAACTTCCCGACCAGGAACCTAACAAGGGCCTAAGCTGCAGCGCTAGGTCAGAGGCGCTGTTCACTTCCTGATCCACCCCCTGGAACGCAATGGCTGAGGTGATCAGTATAGCCATGGTAATCAGGCCGCCCCCCACCACTGATATAAGTGTGTCTGTGCGTGCAGTGGTGAGATCGGCGCTATCTTGCCATCGAGTTTTGACTGTGGACGCGTGTAGAAACAGATTATAGGGGACCACCGTGGTACCTATCAAACTCACGATCATGATCATGGAACCCTGAGGAGCAGCAGGAACAAACAATCCCACCAATGTGCTGCTTAAATCGGGTTTAAGAATTATAGCTGCAGCTATAAATACTACTCCCATAACACTGACTAGCAACACCAGCGATTTCTCTATAAGCTTATACCGGCCACTCCATAGCAACAAAAATGCTACTACGCCAATTAATAGGATCAGCGGATTAAAGGGTAGCGCCGGCCAGTCGACCTCAAATCCCAATACGGCCCCGGTAATATTCCCTGCCTCATAGGCAGCGTTGCCTATAAGTATGGCTCCGATCACCAGTGCAGCCACCACCAGGAATAGCCATCTTTTGTTTACTTTAGAACGTATTGCTTCACCTACACCCATTTGTCCCATTACTCCCAGTCGGGCCGACATCTCCTGCAGCACAAAAGTGGCCACTATCGAAAAACCCACCGCCCATAGCAGGGTATAACCAAAACTGCTACCGGCAATAGTAGCGGTTGTAACGGTACCGGGGCCGATAAAAGCTGCAGCCACCATGGCTCCTGGGCCGATATTTTTAAGTTTGTTTAACAATTAAGAGGTGACTTGCTGCTCAAAATATCTATGTAATGTTTGGTAAAGCCCTTTATTTGCCGGCAATAAGGGTTTTTAACTTTTTGGGATAACCATAAGTTAAATCTAAAAGTCTAACCCATAAAATCTAATCATAA
>JAOTYN010000018.1 GCA_029861825.1 Cyclobacteriaceae bacterium | reverse complement strand
TTAGCGATATGGTTAGCTACCTCATAGGCATCTTTTTGCTCCACCAGTATTTTAAAACTGCGGATCTTAGTAGCAAAATTATGTACCGCAGTGGCGGCGCGGAGTGGCAGGAAGCTTTTAGCATTAACCAGTACCTCCCAAAGAGATATATCATGATCATAGGCCGCTACCATTAATTTTTCAATGGTCCCTGGGCCGATCCCTCTTTTCGGTAGGTTGATAATTCGACGTAGCGCTTGTTCGTCGTTTTGATTTACAACAAAGCGCAGGTATCCCATCAGATCCTTGATCTCTTTGCGTTGGTAAAACGACAATCCTCCGATCACCTTGTAGGAGATGTTGACTCGTCGCAGGGCTTCTTCAATGGCCCGGGATTGACTGTTGGTACGATAGAGTACTGCGAAGTCAGTGTTCTTTAGCTGTCGGTTGACCTTTTCCTCGAATATAGAGGAGGCCACCAGTTTGCCCTCTTCATTGTCGGATGTGGCCTTCAAAAGATGGATCAATTCACCTTCTTCGTTTTCTGTCCACACGTTTTTGTGCAATTGGGCTTTGTTGCGATTAATGACAGAATTGGCAGCGTTAACGATGTTTTTCGTGGAGCGATAATTTTGCTCCAATTTGATCATTCGCAAGTCGGGGTAGTCCTTTTCGAAATTAAGGATATTTTGAATATCGGCCCCTCTAAAGGCATATATACTTTGAGCATCATCACCTACTATTCCGATATTTTGATGCACAGCGGCCAGCTTTTTGGTAATAAGATACTGCGACAAATTGGTGTCTTGAAACTCATCTACCATCACATACTTGAAGCGGTGTTGGTATTTATTCAGTACTTCAGGGTAGTCCTTGAACAACACGTTAGTATTAAATAGCAGATCATCAAAGTCCATGGCATCGGCCTTGAAGCAACGTACTACGTATTGCTCATAAAGCGCTCCCATTTCAGGCTTGAGTTGGCTTTGATCATCCGCCTGAAATACCGGATTCTTTTGATAGGCCTTCCAGGATATCAACCGGTTCTTTGCAGCCGATATACGGCTGAGTACTACATTAGGTTTGTATATTTTATCGTCGAGTCCCCGTTCCTTCACTAAAGCTTTGATCAAGGATTTACTATCGTCGGTATCGTAGATGGTAAAATTGCTGGGATAGCCTAGCTTGGTTCCTTCAGCACGCAAGATCCGGGCGAAGACAGAATGGAAAGTACCCATCCATAGATTACGGGCCTCTGAGCCTACTACTACTTCGATGCGACGACGCATTTCCTGGGCAGCCTTATTGGTAAAGGTAAGTGCTAAAATATGGAAGGGGTCAACCTGATGATGCTTCATCAGGTGTGCGATACGGTAGGTCAAAACTCGGGTCTTGCCCGAACCGGCTCCGGCAATGATCATGCAAGGCCCCTCTGTGTGTATTACACCTTCCCGCTGGGCTTCATTTAAGCACTCCAAATAATCCATTCTATTGCAATTTACAACTTGCCAATCGAAACCTATAGTGCCCGCGGTATTAATATTATTTCAACTAAGGGATGTGGATAAGAATGTGTAAAAATTGTTTAAAAGAGCCCTTGTTAAAACTTGCTCGGGTTACCCTTAGCCTATACCTTTGGTGCTACCAAGTGAGAGATAAAAGGCAAGTCGAAAGGACTAGGGTTGAAGCAGGTAAATTAAGGACTTAATGGTGCCGGCGGAAAGCTCAGAAACTTGGAAGGAGGTCGCAAGACTTTTGGAAAAGAGGAAGCCACAATAACAGTAACTTGGCACTTGCATCGGACTACGGTACGATACAAGTGAAAACGGGAATTTTTCGAAAGAGGAGTTCCCGTTTTTGTTTTGCTATTCCGGCAAGGAGTTAGTAGTTACCCAATACCGATACCCTACCACTGCCTTTTGAAAGGTGGTCAGTTTATTAAGATCCTTTTGGGCATAACTGGGTAAGACCACCTTGTTGAACTTCGCCAGCATTTTAAAAAAAGCAATTTTCATTAGGGAAAATAAACAAATAAGCCCTTAGTTGAAAATAGCTTATCTTTGCTCTCACCATGATCGTAATCGATAATACCATTATAAGCGACGACATCAAAGAGGCTTTTTTTATGTGCGACCTGCAGAAATGCAAGGGTGGTTGTTGTGTAGAAGGAGATCTGGGCGCTCCCTTAGAGGATGAAGAGCTAAAGATCATGGATGACATTTCTTCCCTGATAGAACCCTTTTTATCTGAATCAGGAAAGCAGGCTATCCGGGAACAGGGAGCTTATATAAAGGATCACGAGGGCGACTATTCAACGCCCACCATTAGGGGGAAGGAGTGTGCATATGCGATCTACGATAAACAAGGGATTTTGAAATGCAGCATAGAACAGGCTTTCAACGAAGGTATCACGGATTTTCGTAAACCTATTTCTTGCCATCTGTACCCGTTGCGTATCACCTCCTATGACCAATACGACGCTATCAATTACGATCGATGGCACATTTGCAGTCCGGCATGCGAACTGGGAGAGGCTACTAAAACTCCTCTATACAAGTTCCTGAAGATCCCGCTTATCCGCAAATACGGTCTCAAATGGTTCCAATCCCTGGAGAAGGCAATTAGTCCCACAAGCTAAGTTAGATACTATCCATATCGAAGGTGTCCATGAAAGCCGTAGTGAAGTCACCACTCTTGAATTTAGGATCGTCCATTAGTTTTATATGGAATGGAATAGTGGTCTTTACACCTTCAATAACAAACTCCTGCAAGGCCCTTTTCATACGTACCAAAGCTTCTTCCCGAGTTTGCGCCGACACGATCAATTTGGCAATCATAGAGTCGTAGTTGGGAGGGATGGTGTAGCCGGAATATACGTGGCTGTCGACCCGCACGCCGTGTCCTCCCGGGAGGTGTAAATTAGTAATCTTTCCCGGAGACGGCATAAAGTTATTGGCCGGATCTTCGGCATTTATACGGCACTCGATAGCGTGCATTCTTGGAAAATAATTAACACCGGCAATTTCAATGCCCGCAGCTACTTTGATCTGTTCCTTGATCAAATCGTAGTCCGTCACCTCTTCTGTAACCGGATGCTCCACCTGGATACGGGTGTTCATTTCCATGAAATAAAAATCACCATGCTTGTCCACCAGGAACTCCACGGTACCGGCTCCCTCATAGGCAATGGCTTCGGCTCCAGCCACTGCAGCAGCGCCCATTTTTTCCCGTAAGTTATCATTGATAATAGGAGAGGGGGTTTCCTCTACCAGCTTCTGATGCCGTCTTTGGATAGTACAGTCCCGTTCGGACAGGTGACAGGCCTTTCCCTTACTGTCCCCGACAATTTGGATCTCCACGTGCCTGGGATCCTCTATGAATTTTTCCAGATATAACCCATCATCGCCAAATGCCGCGCTGGATTCCATGCGGGCATCATCCCAGGCTTTTTGAAACTCCGAAGGCTCGTGCACGATGCGCATTCCACGACCGCCTCCTCCGGCTGTGGCTTTCAGGATCACTGGGTATTTAATTCTTTTGGCAATCTTCAGCCCCTCCTTAACGCTGGACACTAGACCGTCAGACCCGGGAATAGTAGGGACTCCGGCTTTTTTCATGGTATCCTTAGCGGTGGCCTTATCGCCCATTTGTCTGATCATATCGGGAGAAGCGCCGATAAATTTGATATTATACTCCTCACAGACCTCTGAAAACTCTGCATTTTCCGATAAGAAGCCATAGCCCGGATGAATGGCATCGGCATTGGTAATTTCTGCAGACGCAATGATCTTAGGTATATTCAGGTAAGATTCCGTACTTGCTGGTGGCCCGATACATACAGCTTCATCCGCAAATCGCACATGTAAACTTTCCTTATCGGCAGTAGAGTATATCGAAACGGTTCGGATGCCCATCTCCTTACAGGTTCTGATAATGCGAAGAGCTATTTCTCCCCGGTTTGCAATGAGAATTTTTTTAAACACGGTTGTGCAATTAACAGTTGAAACTTACTAAAGTCTGGCTAAGCCGGATCGATCAAGAACAGAGGTTGGTCGTATTCTACGGGAGTTGAATTGTCCACCAGCACTTTAATGATAGTTCCGGCCACTTCCGACTCGATTTCATTGAATAATTTCATGGCTTCTACAATGCACACGGTTTGTCCAACGGAAATTTTATCCCCTACCACTACAAAAGCTTCGGTATCTGGTCCAGCAGCTCTATAAAAGGTGCCGATCATTGGAGATTTGATCTCCGTATAACCATTTTTAGAAGGTTCTGTAGCCGGTTCGGCAGCAGGACTGGTTCCGTTTTCCTCGGTAGCCACCGGAGCCGCAGCGGGAGTGGCCGCTGGAACAGCTATAGTGGTAGGAGTGGTTGGGGTTATGATCTGTTGTTTAACTTCTGAGTTTTTTCTGACTTTGATCTTGAACTGCTCGGTTTCGATATTCACTTCGTCCAATCCGGACTTAGAGATAAAATCGATCAGTTCTTGTATCTCTTTGGCTTTCATATCGCTTATTTTACTCTTTCTGAATAGGAACTAGTGCGGGTGTCGACCTTTATGGTTTCGCCCTGATCAATAAATAATGGAACTTGGATTTCCGCGCCGGTTTCCAACGTTGCCGATTTAGTGGCATTAGTGGCGGTATCCCCTTTAACTCCAGGCTCAGTGTAGGTGATGGAAAGCTCTACAAATTGGGGTAAGTCACAATTAAGAGGGGTTTCGGTTTCATCGTGATAGACCACTTCCACATCTTGTCCGTCTTTCAGCAGTTGAGGAGCTGAAATCAGATTTTCAGAAAGCGTTACTTGTTCAAAGGAGTTGCTGTCCATGAAATGGTAGCCCATGTCGTCCTTATAAAGGTACTGATGGGGTCTTCTTTCGATGCGGGCGGTGGTGATCTTCACACCGGCGGTAAAGGTGTTGTCCACTACCTTGCCCGTTTTAAGATTTTTTAGTTTTGTACGCACGAATGCTGGCCCTTTACCTGGCTTAACGTGCTGAAACTCCACAATGGTATACAGATCGTTGTTGTATTCAATACAGAGTCCATTTTTAAAATCAGCAGTGCTGGCCATGGCGGGTATTTTGTGTAATTTACAAATCAAATTTTTAAAAGCAATCTAATTTTAACCATTATAGGCCCATTTCAAATAGACCGAACCCCAGGTAAATCCGCCGCCAAAAGCCGCTAAAATTAGATTGTCGTTTTTCTTCAATTGCGACTCGTAATCCCATAGGCAGAGAGGAATTGTCCCGGAAGTAGTATTACCGTATTTCTCGATATTGATCATTACTTTTTCGGGCCCTACGCCCATACGTTTGGCAGTGGCATCGATAATTCTCAAGTTGGCTTGATGGGGAACCAGCCAGGCAATGTCTTCAGCATCCAATTGGTTCTTTTTCATGATCTCAGCGGAGACATCGGCCATGTTGGTCACTGCAAATTTAAACACAGTGGCTCCTTCTTGATGCACAAAATGCTCCCTGGCTTCCACCGTTTGTACGGTAGCCGGTCGCCGACTGCCCCCTGCTTTCATATGCAGAAATTCTGCCCCCGAACCATCGGAGCGCAGTATACTGTCCCTGATGCCTACTTCTTCGGTGGTGGGTTCCAGCAGCACAGCACCTCCTCCATCGCCAAAGATAATGCAGGTAGTCCGATCGGTATAATCGATGATGGAGGACATTTTATCGGCCCCCACTACCACTACCTTATTGTAGGACCCGGATTCAATAAATTTTGCGCCCGTGGCTAAAGCATAAAGAAACCCCGAACACGCCGCTTGTAAATCGTAGCTAAAGGAATTTACCGCTCCTACGCCACTGGCTATGATGTTGGCGGTACTGGGGAACACCATATCCGGGGTGGTGGTGGCGCATATGATAAGATCGATTTCTGTGGGGTCAGTATTGGTTTTCTCCAACAACCCTTTCACTGACTCGATCCCAATTACCGAAGTACCTTGATCGGCTCCTTTGAGGATGCGTCTTTCTTTGATGCCCGTGCGAGTGGTGATCCATTCGTCGGTGGTGTCAACCATAGTTTCCAATTCCTGGTTGGTTAAAATATAATCCGGAACATATCCATGTACTCCGGTTATTTTCGCATAGATTTTCTCCATTATTTTTTTGGGATTAGTCTTGGAGCGTTTCTTTAATTTTTTCGTGTACTCTCGATTCTGCCATTTGCATAGCTTGAATAAGCATGTTTTTTATGGCCGGCGCCGTGGAAATGCCATGTCCGATGATTACGTTACCGTTGACCCCCAGGATGGGGCTGCCCCCTATGGCTTCGTAATTGAATTGATCGAAAAAGGGGTCTGAGAAGTTCCTTTTTTGAAGCAGAGTATATATAGACTCTGCCAGTTTCAATATTACATTTCCCGTAAAGCCGTCGCAAATGATCACATCAGCTTTGTCGTTAAAAATGTCGTAACCTTCCACATTGCCTACAAAATTAAGGCGTTTGTTGATCTTGAATAGTTGGTAGGCAGCTTGAGTCAGTAAAGTGCCTTTTTTTTCCTCTTCTCCCAAGTTCATCAACCCCACTTTGGGATTTTCGATCTTTAATACATGTTTGGCATAAACGGAGGCGATTTCTCCAAATTGTAGCAATACATCCGGTTTACAATCGGCGTTGGCTCCTACATCCATGATCACGCCTAAACCACCGCTTTCTTTGGGTGCAAATCCGGCGATTCCCGGACGGATGATACCGGTGATGCTCTTGATTGAGAACATAGCGCCCACATGCATGGCACCGGTATTGCCGGCGCTGCAAAAAGCTTCTACAGCTCCAGACTTTAGAAGGCCGTAGCCTATGGGAATACTTGCCTGAGGTTTTTGTGAAAGGCCCTTAGTGGGGTGTTCACCCATCTCAATGATTTCAGGGGCGTGCACCATTTCAATCCTTGAAGTGTCCACTTCATACTCCTGAAGTTTGGAAGCGGTCAAGTCTTGTGGTCCCACTAATGCTATGGAAACCGATGGTGGCAGTTCTTCAAGAGCCAGTTTTACACCTTTAATGGTAGAATCAGGGGCATAATCACCCCCCACTACATCCAGGGCAATTTTCATGTGGCTATACCGCTATCTCTTTTTCTATAGCCGGTTTACCCTTATAGTAGCCGCATTCCGTACATACCCGATGATAGAGCACAGGAGCACCGCAGTTCGAACACTCCATGAAGGTAGCGGCGGTACTTTTATAATGGGTCCTACGCTTGTCCCTCCGGGATTTGGATATTTTTCTCTTTGGGTGTGCCATTATTGTATAGTTAAGTCTTTAGTCTTTTTTTAATCTTTTCAATTCGTTCCAACGAGGATCGGCTTCAGTAGCTTGTGGTTCACCGGTGCTGTCCTGTGAGCTATACATTACCGGCCCCTCCTGGTCGTCCTGGTATCGAGGATGTAACTTCTTCATAGGCAGGGCCAATCCAATAAACTCAAAGATATACTGGGCCACGTTGATCTGTTGGGTTTGTGCCGTGATTATCACCATATCTTCCGACAATTCCGTTTCCTGGTCCCCATATTTGAAGATCACTTTTTGATGCTCCTCAATTGGGTAGTTAAATTGGTCCAGGCTGCGGTCACAGACGAGTTCCACAGTACCGTTCAAGTGAAAGTCCATGGAAATAAACCGGTCGTTTTTGTCCATCTCGATGTGCACCTTAACATCTCCGTTTTCCACCAGTTCCTGCTCCCGTGATTCGAAGAAGGTCTTGTCAATCCGAAATTCGAACTGGTGTAACTTGTTGCTCAGTCTAAAGATATCAATGTCGTAACTCTTCATGCCGCCTCAAAACCAAGATGCAAAGTTAAAAATATAATTTGAAATCGGGAATATTCACTATTAATTTATAGTGGTGGAAACTGGAGCTCCTTGGCGGTTTCTGACCAAGTCCAGGGCGGCAAACAGGGCGGCTCTAAAGGAACTCTCGTCCGCTTTATTCTTGCCGGCCAGGGCGTAGGCCGTACCATGATCGGGGCTGGTGCGGATCACCGGCAGGCCTGCGGTGTAATTGACTCCGGTTCCGAATGAAAGTGACTTGAAAGGAATGAGACCCTGGTCGTGGTACATGGCCAAAACGGCGTCGTAGAGGTGAAACTGTCGGGAACCAAAGAATCCATCGGCCGGAAAAGGGCCAAAGACCAGATGTCCGTGATTCTTCAGATCCTGTAGTAAAGGCTCCAATAATTCTTGTTCTTCTGAGCCCAGTAATCCCTGGTCCCCCGCATGCGGATTAAGTCCTAGCACTGCTATTTTCGGCTTATTTATACCAAAATCTTGCTTTAATGTGTCATTGAGAATGGCGATTTTACGTCTTATGCCCTGCTCTGTGATAGCTGCGGCCACATCCTTCAAGGGTATATGCCCGGTCACCACTCCGATTCTGAGATTATCACTGATCATAAGCATGAGACCCTCAGATTGCTGGCACCTGTGGATCAGATACTCGGTGTGTCCAGGGAAGTCGAAGGAGTCTTGCTGCATGATCTTTTTGTTGATAGGTGCGGTGATCAAAGCGGCGACTTTTCCCTCCAATAAGTGATCAGTGGCATGCTTCAAACTTAGGTAGGCATATCGACCGGCTTCTTCGGTAGCTTTACCCGGCCTTATGTTAACATTATCGTCCCAACAATTCACTACATTGGTGGTCTTTGGTTTAGGGGTATCCGAAAGCGATATTTGGTGGTAGTTCAGGTCCGCATTCAGCATTTTGCGGTAAAATGATATGATCTTGGCGCTGCCATAGATCACCGGAGTAATTATTCTCAATATACGGTGGTCCATCAGGGTCTTAATAATGACCTCCGGACCAATACCGTTCATATCTCCTAGAGAAATTCCTATGGTGGGCAGTTGTGGATTGCTTTGCGCCTTCATGACTGAGATCCCGCTTGCGGATGCGGGGTATTGTTGTACATTTGAATCACAAATTAAGCTATTTTATTCAAGAGCATTCAATGGTACGGGCAAAAAAGCATTTGGGCCAGCATTTTCTTAGAGATCCGGAGGTAGCCCGGGATATTACCCAGGCTCTAACTGGTCACAGGGAGTACCGTCAATTACTGGAAATTGGCCCGGGCACCGGGGTGCTGTCCGAATACCTGCTGGATCGAAATCCACTGGACCTCTGGATGATTGAATTGGACAGGGAATCTGTTAAATACCTTAAAAAACGATTTCCTCAGGCCGCTCACCGCATTATCCAGGGAGATTACCTGAAATGGCAACCAGAAGAGATCTTCCGGGATAGCTACGGGATCATCGGAAATTTTCCCTATCATATCTCCTCTCAGATCCTTTTCAAGGTATTAGAAACACCGCACAACATACCGGAGATAGTTTGTATGTTGCAGAAGGAGGTGGCGCAACGCCTGGCTTCTGGCCCCGGATCCCGTAGATATGGGATCCTAAGTGTGCTTCTTCAAGCTTTTTATCACGTAGAGTATCTGTTTGAGGTTTCAGCAGCTTCTTTTCACCCGCCTCCAAAGGTGGATTCCGCAGTTATTAGACTGCAGAGCCTGCCTAAACCCCTGTTGGATTGTGATCCTGGGTTATTTCGTAAAATTGTAAAACAGGGGTTCCAAAATCGCCGAAAAACTTTGCGCAACGCCCTAAAAGCATTTAATTTGCCGCCGGAAGTCAATCAACTGAAAGTGTTGGATAAAAGAGCCGAACAGCTCTCGGTTGCTGACTATGTCGCACTTACAAATTTAATCTCACCATTTTGGAGTCCGTAAATCAATTTGAACTAACGAAAGAGTTCCTGGAACGATTTGGTGAGGCTATTGAGTCCCACGATATCCTTTTCATCCAGGCCAGCCTTTCCGGAGTAAACTCGGCGGATATCAGCGCGTTATTGCATGAATTTGATAGCAAAGACTCCAAATATGTGCTGGAATTGCTCGATGTAGAGACCGGGTCGGAAATTATTAAGGGGTTGGACCCAGACACACGATTAGAATTCCTAAGCGAATTTGAAACTAACGAGATTTCCAAATACGTCAATGAGTTGGATAGCGACGACGCTGCAGATATTGTCAATGAACTCCCCATAAAGATCAGGGAAGCGGTAATAGACGGTCTGGACAATGAGGAGAAAGCCTCTAACGTACTGGAACTGCTTCGCTATGATGAGGACTGTGCCGGCGGCTTGATGGCCAAAGAGTTGATCAAAGCCAACGCCAATTGGACTATTGGCAAGACCATCGATGAAATTCGTCGCCAGGCTGAGGACGTCCAAAAGGTATATGCGGTTTACGTGGTGGATGATGGCGACAAATTACTCGGACGGGTTTCCTTGAAGCGCATCGTACTGGCCGATGACCATATGAAAGTTTCCTCTATTTATGACCAGGAAGTAGTAGCAGTAGAGACCTATATGGAAGAGGTGGAGGTAGCCTCTGTTATGCGTAAGTATGATCTGGAAGCGGTCCCCGTAATAAATATGCAGGGGAAACTGGTCGGACGGATCACCATCGATGATATCGTGGACGTAATCACAGATCTTGCGGAGCAGGAACGTCAATTGATGGCGGGTATTTCGGAAGATGTGGAGGAAGACGACAGTGTGTGGGTGCTTACCAGGGCCAGATTGCCCTGGCTGGTGATCGGTATGATCGGAGGATTGCTGGGGGCCTTGTTTATGGAGACCTTCGAGAAGAATATCACCCTTACGCTTACTTTTTTCATTCCTTTAATTATGGCTACCGGCGGTAATGTAGGCATTCAATCGTCCTCCCTGGTGGTACAAGGACTGGCCAATAAATCTGCTTTTTCTCAAACCACTTACAGAAGACTGGGAAAGGTTTTCTGGGTGGCTATTCTCAATGGGGTCCTTTTGGCTATTATGGTGTTCCTGGGTGTACAATTTGTTATGGGCAATGGCTTTAGATTGGCCCTGATTGTGTCATTGGCCTTATTGAGCGTGGTATTGCTGGCCAGCTTCATGGGTACCGCCACTCCTTTGATCCTGGATAAATTCGGCATTAATCCGGCGCTGGCCTCCGGACCTTTTATTACCACAGCAAATGACCTGCTGGGGCTGGCAGTATATTTCGGTGTCGCCCATATCCTTTATACCTTATAGCAGGATCATGAAACTATCCTGTATTATCGCTGATAAAATGCATCCCTCGCTGGTACCTTCTCTTGAAAGTATGGGTTGGAGGGTAGACTATCGTCCGGAAATTACTAGGGAAGACCTTTTAAAGGAAATCGAAGGCTACCAAGGCTTGGTCATACGCAGTAAGACTAAGGTAGATGCGGATTTTATTCAAGCGGCCGGTTCTTTAAAATTTGTAGCGCGCGCTGGTGCCGGGGTGGATAACCTGGATAGCCAATCACTGGCCAATTCCGGTATACATGTCATTATCGCCCCAGAGGGCAACAGACTTACTTTAGGTGAACATGCTCTGGCCATGTTGCTGAATTTGTTGCACAACGTGACCTTGGCCGATCGTTCGGTGCGGGAGGGTCTATGGCAACGAGAAGTTTTTCGGGGCACAGAACTGTCAGGGAAGACCATCGGGCTGATCGGATATGGGAATATGGGAAGTGCGTTCGCCAAAATGCTTCCGCCCTTTAAATGTCGGGTATTGGCCTACGATAAATTCCTCAAGGATTTTAGCGACGAATATGTGCAAGAGGCCGGTCTGGAGGAATTGTACCCATGTGATATACTGAGCCTTCATGTACCTTTGACTATGGAAACCAAGGGTTTTTATGATTATTCTTTTTTTAGCAGATTCTATAAGCCTTTGATCTTGCTCAATACCGCCAGGGGTGAGATACTCCCTCTCTCTGATTTGGTCAAGCTGATGCGCGATCAAAAGATCACCGCAGCGGCATTGGATGTTTTTGAAATCGAGCCCATATCACAACTATCTGATAAACAGAGAGATGTGTACGAATATTTAATAAATTCGGACCGTATTCTGTTAACGCCACACATAGCGGGTTGGAGTTACCAATCCTATGAAAGGATCAATGCTGTTATTTTGGAAAAACTAGCCCAGTTGCAATCCCAGGGGTTGTTTGATTGAAATTAATTCTACTGCTTATAGTACCTGTAAGTTTTCCTTTTATTATGGACGGTAATTGCTTGTCCATTACCCTATATTTATCATCCTATAATTTTTGAAAAACTAAGTTAGGACGATTTGATAAAGAATTTTACCCGGATAGGCCAACATATCCTGGAGAAACCTATTCTCACCTCCTTTCTCGTATTGCTGGGATTGTCCATAGTGGTCATGTCACTGAGCTTGCCCCATTATATCAATCGCTTCGAGGTATTCGTCCCTCAGCTGTTGGTGGAGGCTCATGGTATGCTATTCGATGTGGCGGTTATTGGTATCTTGATCTTTTGGCTCAACAAAATAGGAGAAGAGCGGCGCAGGATCAAGACCCATCAGGACGAGATCGACGATTTCCGGTTGTGGGAATCCGACGAGGCGGCCTTTCGTACGGTTGGTAATATCAAGCGCCTGAACCAGAATAAGATCTACAACATCAATCTGGTTAATTGCTACCTGGCTCGTACCAACTTAAGTCATGTTAACCTTACCGGGTCCAATTTGAACAGCTGCAACCTCAGTTATGCCAATATGGTAGGCTGTAGCCTTGAAGGAGCTAGGCTTAATCAGACCAATTTGGAAAATGCTCAGCTTAATCAGGTCAACCTGCGCAATTCCTTTGCCAGCGGGGCCAGTTTTAAAGATGCTGTGTTGATTAAAGCCAACTTTGAAAACGCTTTTCTCATCAAAACAGATTTCACCAATGCCTTTTTAATGGAGGCTAATTTGAGAGGGTGTCATGTTACCGGAGCTCATTTCGATAATGCTAATTTGTACAAAGCGGATCTCAGAGGCATTAGAGGTGTGGACATAGAAAACCTGTCTCGGGTTAAAACACTATTTATGGCCAAACTCGATCCCGAAGTTCAGCAGAAGCTCACAGAGCTTTGCCCCGAGATATTAGGCAATGAAGCTTTTAATTTTAGCTGATTCAGCAGCCACTTGAATTACAGTTCGCCAGCATCTATCTTTGCATATCCATGGACAAGTAACCTAATATCTGCTATCGACAAGTAGATATTTTTTGTTATCCATTTGTTAACAAATTATAGTATATTAGCTAACAACATAAGATTTAAGGAAAATGGCGGTTTCTTAGGGAGCCGTTATTTTATTTAATAGACCAAACTACCAAACAACATGTCAGGTATTTCATATTACACGGAGGAAGGCTTGCAGAAGCTCAAAGATGAACTCAATAAATTGAAAACCAAAGGCAGGTCGGATATTGCCAAACAAATTGCAGAAGCCAGGGACAAAGGAGATCTCAGCGAGAATGCAGAATATGATGCGGCTAAAGATGCCCAGGGCTTGTTGGAGCTAAAGATAGCCAAACTCGAAGAGGTGGTGGGCAATGCCAGGGTAATTGACGAGTCACAAATTGATACCTCAAAGGTTTCTATTTTATCCAAGGTGAAGATCAAGAACGTTAAAAACGGCATGGAGATCACTTATACTATCGTATCGGAGGAAGAGGCTGACCTAAAAGCCCAAAAGATATCTATTAGGTCTCCTATTGGTCAGGGGCTGTTAGGCAAGAAAGTGGGTGACGTGGCCAAGATCATTGCTCCGGCTGGCGAGATTAAGTTTAAAGTTTTGGATATCGGAATGTAATGTCGTCCATATTTACCAAAATTGTCCGCCGGGAGATCCCCGCTCACATCGTTGCTGAAGACGAACATCATTTGGCATTTTTGGATATTAATCCCTTGGTATTGGGACATACCTTAGTCATACCCAAACTGCAAGTGGATTACCTATTTGACCTGCCGGACAAGGCTTTTACGGAACTGAATTTATTTAGTAAAAGAGTGGCTTTTGCCTTGCGCGAGGCCGTACCCTGCCTGCGCATTGGAGTAGCAGTGATCGGGTTGGAGGTACCGCATTGCCATATCCATCTAATTCCCATGCAAAATATGGATGATATTAATTTCAGCCGTCCTAAATTAAATCCCACTTCGGATCAGTTGACTGAGGTGGCAGCCAAAATCCAAAAGCACTATTCCTAAGGGTTTCTATTTCATGCGGTGAGGGTTCTCCCGCAAAAAGGATTTCCAGCTTTTTGCGGAAGTCGCCTGTTTGCCATTTTGAAAATGGTGGCAGACGGCTACAGCCAAGGCATCGGTAGCATCCAAAAGTTTATCGTTCACGTCGAAGGACAGCAAATCGCAAAGCATACGGGCGACCTGTTCTTTGGAGGCATTGCCATTACCTGTTACTGACATCTTGACCTTTTTAGGCGCATATTCTACAATGGGAATTTGCAAACTGAGGGCCGCTGCCATAGCCACACCTTGAGCCCGGCCTAATTTAAGCATGGATTGGATGTTTTTTCCGAAGAATGGGGCTTCCAGGGCTACCTCATCCGGATGATAGTCTTCAATTAAGCCCAACACCCGCTCGAAAATTTTCTTAAGTTTTATTTCGTGATTGCTATATTTGCTCAAGTGGATGACACCAAACTGCAGAAGTTTTAATTGTTTGTCATTAGCAAGTATCACACCGTATCCCATCACCTGGGTGCCGGGATCGACCCCTAAAATGATCTTTTCCTTCTTTAAAACCTCCTTTTTCGACATCCATGCAAGATAGCCATATTACCCCGCTTAAAAAAGCTGTGGTCAGCCCTGCTTTCTGGTTTTGCACCAAGGTGCTTTTGTTGCTATTCTTGCTGGGCTATGTGGCTGTGGAATTGTTTTATCAGCAAGATTTGGCTCAACAATTCGACCGGTTGGGGTATTCCCTTATACAAAGGGGCTGGAGCCCAGTCTATCTACTGGTGCTGCTGCTGGTCCCATTAAACTGGTTTTTGGAGATATTGAAATGGAGGACGCTGCTAAGGCCTCTCACATCCATAAGCCTGGTCAGAGCTGCCAAAGGGGTATTGACGGGACTATCACTGGGATTCATGACCCCACACAGTTTAGGGGATTATCTGGGAAGGGTAGGGCACCTGCAACATGAAAACCGTATGGAATCATTGGGAGCCATTTTATTTGGCCGCGGAGCTCAGTTCATTAGCACATTGCTGTTTGGCCTGGTGGGCCTTTGGGCCTGGTATCGCGCCGAAAACACCCTTTGGGTATTACTTGTTTTCTGCGGCTGCCTGTTGGGCATGACCACATTACTGGGCATGTTTCTCCTGGCACGCGAACCTTTTGTTCGTGGGTGCAAAAGATACTGGCCCTCCGCTCATAAGTTTATAAAGGTGATGTCACAGTACTCCTTAAGGGAGGTATGGGCGGTATTCGGTTATTCTTGCCTGCGATATATGGTCTTTGCCAGTCAATTTTTATTGCTGTTATATTGGTTACAAACACCACTGCCACTGACCGTTCTGGGGGCGGGAGTGACCTGGGTCTTGTTGGCTAAGTCGGTGATCCCCGCCTTTAATTTTTTAAGCGACTTGGGGGTAAGAGAGTTTTCGGCTCTGTATTTTTTTGGGCTGTATGCCATATCCCCAGCGCCGGTGCTCACTGCCAGCCTATCCATATGGATACTGAACATTTTAATACCTACCTTGGTGGGAGCTGTTTTCATTATTCCTATGAAGCTCACAAAACCCTAGATGTTGGTAGTACTTATTTCCATCTGGGCAGTATACATGGTACTGCTTACAGGAGTTTACTTTACCTGGAGAACCCTGAGCGACGAATATGACCAGACCCTAACCACAGGTTGGCCGGGTGTCAGCGTGGTGATCGCCATGCGTAACGAAGCCCACAATCTATCAGCCCTCCTGAAGTCCCTGGAGGCCCAAGACTACCCGCGCCAGCATTTGGAGGTGATCGCGGTAAACGATCATTCTCAGGACCAGACCGCGGCTTTACTGGAATCGTATGGCCAGCAGTACTCAGGCAATTTTAAGTTCGTGAATCTTACAGATCCGCCGGATTTTCGGGGATCGTTCAAGAAACGCGCCTTGACAGAAGGCATTGGTCGCGCCACTAACCCGATCATCGTTACCACCGATGCGGACTGTACTTTTCACTCCCACTGGTTGTCGACCGTAGTAGGGTATATGGCCCGGGAGAAAGCAGCCATGGTCTGCGCTCCGGTAGCCTTGACCGAAAGACAACAAGGTATACAGGCTTTAGGAGAAATCGAACAGGCCGCATTGGTCGCAGTGGGTGCCGGATTTATGAAATGGGGTTATCCCAACATGTGCAATGGCGCCAATCTGGCGTTTACCAAAGCAGCCTTTCATGAGGTCGGCGGTTATCAAGGATTCCATGAAGTGGTTTCCGGCGACGATGAGTTCCTGCTGTACAAGATCTTCCAAAAGTACCCTTCCGGCGTTCGATTCCTAAAACATACTGAAGCCGTGGTTGGTACTCAGGCTCCTGCCAATTGGCAGCAACTGTTTCACCAACGTAAAAGGTGGGGCGGAAAATGGAAGCATCACAGGTCGCCCGTTACCAAAGGTTTGGCGCTGTTTATCTTTCTTTTTCATATATCCTGGCTGATTTCTGCAATAATAACCCTGATGGGTAACTATCCCTGGATGCTATGGTTGAGTGAATTTGTGATAAAGCTGGTTTTGGAATATTTGGTGGTGTCATCGGTCCTTTCACTGGCCGGCAAAAGACCGTCCTGGGTATGGTTTTTGGTGGGCCAATTTGTATATTCCTGGTATGTGCTATTTTTTGGGGTGGCGTCAAATTGGGGAGGCTTTGTTTGGAAAAACCGGGAGTATTCATGACAGATGCGGAATTTGAAGTAATGGACGAATTGTACTTCGTTATTTCATTTGAGGACTTACGGCAAAAGCTCGACCTTTCTGAAAAGGAACTAAAGGATGTCCTTCGACATCTGGTGGCTAAAAACTACGTAAAATGCTTTAAATCTGTCTCCGATGAATTGCCCCACGATGCTCTGGATTTTGAACGTAGTTACCGGATTTATCACTATCTTGCCAGTAAAGAAGGACTATTTGCACACAATAGTCGTTAACAAGGAAGTGGATTAAACAGGTTATGTGATCCCTCTGGATCATGATACTTCCTCGGTAGGTTTTATTATTTGTAGGCCAGGTCTCTGCTAGGTCGTTATGAAATTGAATTCATTAAAAAATCAGTTTGATTTAAAGGAGCTGGAGCTCAATGCCCTGTTGGAGATCACTCAGGCTATCAACAACAACCTTCCCGAAGTTTCCCTCTATAAGATTTATGGATTTACCCTGCGGGCTAACTTGCAAATAAAGAAATTGGCTCTGTACGTCAAGGACGAGGACTGGGTGTGCAAGGTCAACTATGGCACTTCCATGGATTTTATCTCTATTACCCTGGATGATAGCTTTTTGGATTTCAGGGACATCCAGTTTATTACTGATGCGGATACTTCTCTCGGATTTAAGGAGTTCGACATGGTGGTACCGGTGATGCATAAAGACAGTGTATTGGCATTTGTGTTTGTGGGCGGGTTGGTAGATCCGGAACAGGATGAACAAACCATTCCCGACACCAGCTTTATCCAAACCATCAGTAACATTATACTGGTGGCCATTGAAAACAAAAGACTGGCCCGGCAACAATTGGAACAAGAGGCTTTACGCAAAGAGCTGGAGATTGCCCGGGGCGTTCAACAATTGTTGTTTCCCAAAAACTTGCCTCAGGACGAGGATCTTAAGGCAACTGCCTTGTATCTACCGCACCAGGATGTGGGAGGTGATTACTACGACTATATTGAAATTGACGACAATCAGTTTTTACTTTGTATCGCTGATGTTTCCGGTAAAGGAGTGCCTGCAGCTATTCTAATGTCCAATTTCCAGGCGGCCTTACGCACCATGATCCGCCACACGACCGACCTGAAGGAGATCATTGAGGAGCTTAACCACCAGACCGTACGCACTGCACGGGGGGAGAATTTTATTACCTTCTTCGTGGCCATAATTGATCGCCTCAAAAAAGAGATTTACTATGTAAATGCCGGACATAACCCGCCGCTTTTGATCTGTGATACGCAGCCTTTGCAACTATTAGAGCTGGGAACCACCATCCTGGGGGCTTTTAAGCCCCTGCCGTTTTTGCGGGTGGGTAAAGTGCATTGGAATGGGTATTTCACCTTTTTCTCCTATACGGATGGGCTTACAGAAACCTTTAGCGAAACGGATGAACCCTTTGAATTAGACCGGGTAAAAGAGATTCTATATTCCCATCACCAAGAGTCACTGGAAAAGATCAATGGAGTCTTGTTGAAAAGGTTAAATGAGTTTCGGGGTAAGAACACCTATACCGACGATATTACTATATTGTCCTGCAAGGTGGGAGTTGCTCCCTAGCTAAAGATGATTGCTCATAAAACTCCCTCCCTAGTCCAAAGGCTATTTCCAAAACTGCTGTGGAAAGAACAAGCTAATTCCCAAAGGCTATACTTGACCTTCGATGACGGGCCGGTTCCGGAAGCTACGCCCATGGTACTGGATCATCTGAAGAAATATCAGGCCAAAGCCACTTTCTTCTGTGTAGGGGATAATATTCGCAAGCACCCACATTTGTTCTCACAGGTGGTCGCTGGTGGCCACAGCGTGGGGAATCATACTCACAACCACTTGGACGGTTGGAAATGCTCCACGTCGCAATATGTTGACAACATACGGCTATGTCAGGAACTCATATTGCAGCACTCCGGGCAGGCGTTGTCTCACAAGCCGCTCTTCAGACCCCCATATGGCAGGCTGAATTTCAATCAGATCAAGGCCATACTTCCAGACTATCGAATTGTGATGTGGGACGTGCTGTCCGGTGATTTCTCGTTAGCCCTTAAATGGGAAAAATGCTTGCGTAAAAGTATTCAACATACCAAGGGGGGGTCTATAGTTTTGTTTCATGACAGTAATAAGACCCTTAAGAAACTCGATCTGGTGCTGCCAAGCTTTTTGGAACATTTTAGTGAGAGAGGCTATACATTTGACTGCTTATAATTATGGTGTTTGCATTTGTAGGCTTTTTAGTGCTTGCGCTGATAATCGATCTAGTAATATGGTGGTGGCAACCGTCAGGTCCAGGCCACCGCGAAATTAGCGGAGAACTTCCTCCTGTTACCATACTGGTGGCAATGCGCAATGAAGAAGAAAATTTGCCAGAGGCCATTAAGCAGTGGCAAACACTGGACTATCCCCGTGATAAGATCCAACTGCTCATAGGGGAAGATCGCTCAGAAG
>JAOTYN010000325.1 GCA_029861825.1 Cyclobacteriaceae bacterium | reverse complement strand
CTTGGAGCTATTATCGGGTGATGGGAACTACGAAGCTGAGAAACTCCTCAGTTATTTTCCCTTGGCCATTATGTTGCATTTTGATAAAAGTCCAATGGACAAATTACAGTTCATCCAGGAAACCCAGCAGGGCGGAGCCCGGGTAATGATGGTTGGGGATGGACTCAACGATGCCGGGGCTCTCCAGCAAAGTGAGGTGGGCATAGCGGTTACCGAGGACATAAGCCATTTTACACCGGCTTCGGATGCTATTATTGCCGGACCCGCAATATCCAAATTGCAGTATTTTCTAAAGCTGTCAAAACTGGCCAGATGGGTAATTATTGGGGGATTTGTACTTTCATTTTTGTACAACATTGTGGGATTAAGTTTGGCGGTAAGTGCCAGCTTAACACCCTTGGCCGCAGCTATCCTGATGCCTCTTAGTAGCATATCAGTGGTGGTCTTGACCACTTCGGCCGTGAATATCATGGCATCCAAACTTAAATTGAAATAAAATAATGCTGATCATTATAGGACTCATTTTGATAAGCTTGATCATCGCCCTGGGCTTTTTAATGGCCTTTCACTGGGCCGTCAAAAGTGGGCAGTATCAGGACACCGAATCACCGGCGGTACGCATGCTTTTTGACGATGATCCCCACAATGAAAATGAGGATGACTTTTGTCAACCAACCTCCTGATATCAATCATTTTGAGCCCTATGGACAGAAACTACCTTCGTTTAATTCAACTAAAATCTTCGCAATATGGCACTGGAGCAATTTAGTTACGATAACAAGATCGTAAAGTACTTTTCTGTGGCCACTGTAATCTTCGGATTGGTGGGCATGTTGGTGGGGTTAACACTGGCGATCCAGTTGTTTTATCCCCTATTTAATTTTGACCTTCCCTATACCACTTTTGGTAGAATAAGACCACTACACACCAATGCCATTATTTTTGCATTTGTGGGCAATGCCATGTTTGCGGGGGTATACTATTCTATGCAGCGCCTGCTGAAAACCAGGATGTTCAGCGACTTGCTCAGCTGGATTCATTTCTGGGGTTGGCAGCTAATCATTGTGGCTGCGGCTATAACGTTGCCTTTGGGATATACCACCAGCAAAGAGTACGCGGAACTGGAATGGCCCATTGATTTGGCGATCACCCTTATCTGGGTGGTATTCGGTATCAATATGATCGGTACCATACTTAAGAGAAGGGAGCGGCATATGTATGTGGCCATCTGGTTTTACATTGCGACCTTTGTTACGGTAGCGGTATTACATGTGGTCAACTCCTTCGAAATTCCCGTTAATATCCTGAAAAGCTATTCCATGTTTGCCGGGGTACAAGATGCCTTGGTGCAATGGTGGTACGGGCATAATGCGGTGGCTTTCTTTTTGACTACACCCTTTCTGGGTCTTATGTACTACTACATGCCTAAGGCGGCCAATCGCCCGGTATATTCCTACAAGTTGTCCATAATCCACTTCTGGTCCCTGATCTTTATTTACATCTGGGCTGGTCCTCACCACCTACTTTACACCGCACTGCCCGATTGGGCTCAATCATTGGGAATGGCATTTTCCATAATGCTGATTGCTCCATCCTGGGGAGGAATGCTGAATGGGCTGCTGACTTTAAGAGGTGCCTGGGACCGGGTACGAGAAGATCCTGTGTTGAAGTTTATGGTAGTGGCTGTTACCGCCTACGGAATGTCGACCCTGGAGGGACCCTTACTTTCCATTAAGTCTATCAATGCCATTGCTCACTTCACAGACTGGATCATCGCGCACGTACACGTAGGTGGACTGGGTTGGAACGGGTTCCTGACCTTCGGTATGCTGTACTGGATGATACCAAAAATGTGGAACACTAAGATATACTCTCTAAAACTGGCCAATTTCCACTTCTGGATCGGCACATTGGGTATTATCTTCTATGCCTTACCCTTGTATTGGGCCGGAGTAACCCAAAGTTTAATGTGGAAGGAATTCACAGCCGACGGTTTCTTGCAATACCCTAACTTCCTGGAAACCGTAACCCAGATCATTCCCATGTACATGACCCGTGCCATAGGAGGTGGCATGTATTTGATCGGTGCGTTGGTGATGACCTATAATCTCATCATGACCGCCCGCCGGGGACAATTTATGGCCAACGAACCGGCTGAAGCCTATGCTTTAGAGAATAAGCCGGTAACCGGAGGTTCATGGCATCATGTTTTGGAGCGCAAGCCGGTGTTGTTTACAGTACTGACTTTAGTAGCCATATTGATCGGTGGCGTTATTGAGATGGTGCCCACGTTTTTGATTAAGTCCAATGTGCCTACCATCGCCAGTGTACAACCCTACACACCCCTGGAATTGGAGGGCCGGGACATCTATATCAGAGAAGGATGTGTTGGCTGCCACACTCAAATGGTGCGCCCTTTCCGCAATGAGACAGAAAGATATCAGGGAGAGTATTCCAAGGCGGGTGAGTTCGTCTATGATCATCCGTTCCTTTGGGGTTCTAAACGTACTGGTCCGGATTTGCATAGAGTAGGTAACAAGTATCCCCATAGTTGGCACTACTATCATATGTATGACCCGAACCTCACCTCGGCAGGTTCCATCATGCCTCCGTACCCATGGTTGTTCCAAAATACCATTGATGAAAGTCAGATTGCCGCCAAGATTAGGGTAATGCGCCAACTGGGCGTACCTTATGAACAGGGCTATGAAGATGAAGCATTGGATGATCTGCGGGCTCAGGCCCAGGAGATCGCCAATACCTTGGAACAGGAGATGGCTCAGGATGAAATAAAAGTAGTACCTGAATCTGAGATTGTGGCTTTGATTGCCTACCTGCAGCGCCTGGGAACAGATATAAAGGGTACTCCCACAGCAGCCTTAAATTCCACTAATCAAAAAGGAGAATAATCATGTTTAAATACTATTTAGAGCAAATTCAAAACGTGTCAATTTGGCCTATTATCTCATTGACCATTTTCTTTGGATTCTTCATTCTGCTTCTTTTATGGCTGATCAAAGTGGATAAAAAGTACATTAATAAAATGAAGAACCTACCCCTGGACACAGATACTCCAAATTCACAGGGGCGAAGCAAAGCTGCCAAAATCGGAGCGGTGTTCTTAATGCTGTTGGTTCCACAGTGGGGATTTGCACAGGCTGCTGAATCCAGCTGGGATCAGGAAACCGTGATCCTATGGGTCCTGATCTTGGTGATCATAATAGCTATTCTGGTATTGATGGTGGCCATATACACCTTAAATGTGTTACAACTGGCCTTGCGGAAACCAGAGGAATCTGTCAGTGTCAAAAAACAGGGTTGGTGGCAGAAGTTTTGGGAAAAGATCAATGATAGGGTACCGCAGGAAAAAGAAAGAGATATTCTTTTGGATCACAACTATGATGGCATACGCGAGCTGGATAATCATTTACCTCCTTGGTGGACCGCTTTGTTTTATATTACCATTGTAATTGGGGTGATCTATATGTTCGTTTATCATGTTTTCGAGAGTGCCCCCTTACCGGGAGAACTTTATGAAATTGAGGTAGCGGAGGCCGATGCGGCACGAGCGGAACTACTGGCCCTGGAAAGCGAAGCAGTGGGCAATATCGACGAAAGTACCGTGGAGTTTGACAACAGTGAAGCTGTGCTTCAAAACGGCCAGCAGATATATGATATGCAGTGTGCATCCTGTCACCGGGATGATGGCGGGGGGGGTATCGGTCCTAATCTGACCGATGCCTATTGGATTCATGGTGGAAGTATGCAGGATGTTTTCAAAATAGTAAAATACGGGGTGCCGCAAAAAGGAATGATATCCTGGGAGCCTCTTTTAAGCCCTGTGCAGATGAGAGATGTTTCTTCCTATATTTTGTCCTTGGTGGGGACCGATCCGCCCAATGGCAAAACCCCTCAAGGGGAGCTTTACCAAGCGGATGCTGAATAGCAGAGGCCGAACATGCAAGAGCTGTATCAATATGATGAAGAATATCGCGATTCAATCGCCACCGTTGATGAGGCGGGTAACCGCATCTGGATATATCCCAAAAAACCCCAAGGGCGCCTTCACAACCTGAGAATAGTGGTTACGGTGATCCTGCTGGCGGTTTTATTCAGTGGGCCCTTCATCAAGATCAACGGTCAGCCTTTGCTGCTGATGAATTTCTTCGAACGAAAATTCATCATATTGGGACAGGCCTTCTGGCCTCAAGATTTCATCTTGTTCGGCTTGGCCATGATCACCTTCTTCGTGTTTGTGATCCTGTTCACCACTGCTTTTGGACGACTTTGGTGTGGGTGGGCATGCCCGCAAACCTTGTTTATGGAGATGGTGTTTCGCAAAATTGAGTATTGGATTGAGGGTGATGCCAATAAACAACGCAAGTTGAATGCCGCCCCCTGGACCACAGACAAAATAACCAAGAAGGTAGGCAAGCAATTAATATTTGTAGCGATTTCCGTACTGATAGGTCATCTGATGATGGCGTATCTTATAGGAATAGAAGAGGTTAAAGTGGTGATCAGCCATGGGCCTAGTGCTCACCTTAGCGGGTTTCTCGGATTGATTTTCTTTAGTAGTGTATTCTATGGGGTATTCGCGTATTTTAGGGAACAGGCTTGCACCGTGGTATGCCCTTATGGACGGTTGCAAGGAGTATTGTTGAATAAAGACTCTATTGTAGTAGCCTATGATTGGTTGCGAGGTGAGCCCCGGGGTAAATTAAAGAAACAGGAGAGCGATACCCAGCAAGGGGATTGTATTGACTGTAAATTGTGCGTTCATGCCTGTCCCACGGGCATAGATATTCGACACGGAACCCAGTTGGAGTGTGTCAACTGCACCGCTTGTATCGATGCCTGCGACCAGGTAATGGAAAAGATTGATAAACCCCAGGGGTTGATTCGCTACGATTCCTATAATGGGATTGCGGAGAACCAAAAGATACAATACGGTGCTAGGTTGGTAGGGTACACCGCAGTACTGGTGGCCCTACTGGGCTTGCTAGGCTATTTGCTGGTTAGCCGCAGCGATGTGGAAGCTACCGTACTGAGAGTGCCCGGTCAGTTATTCCAGAGAACGGAAGAAGGGAATATTACCAATCTGTTCAACGTTCAATTTGTTAATAAAACCTTCGATGAAATGCCATTGGAATTAAGATTGATGGACAAACCCAATGCTCACATCGAGAAAGTAGGAGGCGAGGCAGTGGTGGTGCCTTCCAATGATA
>JAOTYN010000324.1 GCA_029861825.1 Cyclobacteriaceae bacterium | reverse complement strand
TTGAGAACGCCCGGCCGATTGAAAGGTGGTGTCACGCTATTCTTTGAAAAATACGGATTCGTCACCGCCGATGTAGAATGGGTAGATTACGCAGGGTCAAATTTCAGCAGTAACGAATTTAGTTTTTCCGATGCCAACCAGCAGATCGACCGTTTCCAATCGGTGTTGAACTACAAAGTAGGTGCTGAGTTCAGGTACAATGTTGCCAGATTCCGTGCAGGTTATTCCCTGCAAGGCGATCCCTTGGAGGAAACAGGAGTAGATCGCAGCCGGCAATCATTTACTGCTGGATTGGGTGTACATCATAAGGAATTCTTTGCTGATGTAGCTTACGTGCGTTCAAATTACGATAAGACCGCCAGCCCATATTCGGGTGCGCCTGTGGCTCTGATCGATCAAACCACGGAGAATATTGTGCTGACTCTGGGGATGAAATTTTAAATACCGGCTAAGGAATCCAGGATCTGCCCGGCATTCATTTCAATGCCCGAAAAAACTAAAGTAGCCCTGCGATAGTAGGGCTTTCTTTTTGCTAATAGATCACCCAGGTAGGATAGTAGCTCCTTTCCGGACTTACCCTGTAACAACGGGCGATTCTGCGGACCTTTCAGAAGCCGCTCAGTGAGTATTTCTTCAGGAACTTCCAAGTAAATGCTGATACCCTGCTTGTTGATATAATCCATATTGTCGTGGTAACAGGGAGTGCCTCCGCCGGTAGCCATTACTATGGTATCCACCTGGCTGGAGCATGACCGCAAATGCTTTGCTTCTATTTCCCGGAACCGGTCTTCACCAAATTCTGTGAAGATCTCAGTGATGGTTTTTTGTTCCACTAATTGGATAACATCATCCAGGTCAACAAATTTCCGCTCCAACTCATCGGCCAATGATCTTGCCAGTGTGGTCTTTCCAGACCCTGGCATTCCTACCAGGTAAATATTCCGGTCCTGATAGGGCATACTAACGGCTTGCAAGTTCTGAAAGTTGTTGGTAAGAAGGAAGGTTGCGATAGTGCCATTTGCCTATCACCACTCCGTCTTTCAGCAATAAAATACCCGGATTGGAGCGCACCATGGTTTTCAATACTGTGGCATCACCGTTAAAGAAAGGAGCTGCCAATTGCACCTGATGTCGGAAGTCCTCGAAAGTAGGCTCATCGGAGGCGGTCAGTACCATTACCCCCATTTTTCCATCGACTTGACCTAACAGTGCATTTATACCATCGAACGCTTGGGAATGGGCTTTCTCAGCAAAATGTACCACCACTATAAGCTGCACCCCCTGAAAGGATTGATTCGTTAGGTCATCCCCGTTACTATTCCAGATGCTGTAATCTGTTATTTTAGGCTGAGCTTCAGGATTCAGTAGTACGATGTCCTTGTACTGGTATGTGGTATCGGTAGGGTAGGATTCAAATTCGAAAAGCTCACCATCTTTTTCCATGATATATTGGTACCGTAAATCTTCTGAAGGCTGCATAGCTTGAGGAATATCAGTACCTTCTTTATAGGCTCTGAAATCAATAAAAGGCAAGTTTCGAATGGCATAAACGGACAGAAATAGACCTATGACCGTTGCGGAAGCTATCACCAGGTGACCGGTACTGTCGCTTAATATGGGTTTGAGGTCCCGGCGTCGCATAAACAAGATCAAAATGAACACTAGCAGCACCATATCTTTGTTAAAACTCTCCCAGGGTGTGAGTTTAATGGCATCTCCAAAGCAACCGCAATCTGTAACTTCACCGGTAAAGGCGGAATAGAAGGTTAATACGCTAAAGAACAGGATCAACAACAATAGCGCCCAGGTGGTGATGTTCATACGATAATAAAGTAGAACAGCTACTCCCAGAACGACTTCCAGGACCACCAAAAACACCCCTAGTTGTAGCGCTATGGGCTCAAAGAGACTAAAGAATGACCCGAAGTTACTGCTGAAAACTGCAAAATATTCCTCCAGTTTAATAGCGGTACCTACAGGATCGTTTATTTTGATCAGGCCGGAAAATATAAACAATCCACCTACCGCGATCCGGGCTATGCCTGTAAGCAATTTCATTGGTGATGGTTCAATTTGATGAGGGCAAACACCGCGTAGTTGATAATATCCTGATAATTTGCCTTAACTCCTTCGGAAACCAGAGTCATCCCCTGGTTATCTTCTATTTGCTTGACCCTTAGCAATTTCATTAAGATAATATCGGTTATGGAGCTCACACGCATGTCGCGCCAGGCTTCGTCGTAATCGTGATTCTTTCGGTTGAGCAGTTCCATCACTTCCGAGGATGTTTGATCGTAAAGCGGTTCCAACTCCTCGTAGTCCAGTTCCAGGGGCGTTTGTGGATCAAGATCCATCTGGATTATTGCCATCAGGCAATAGTTGATTATTCCAATGAACTCCGGCACCATTCCTTCATCCACCTTCTGAAGTTCTTTCTCTTGAATAGAGCGGATACGCTGCGCCTTTATATAGATTTGATCGGTTATGGATGGGATACGGAGTATTCTCCAGGCGGTACCGTAATCCTTGGTTTTTTTTGCGAAAACTTCTTTACAGCTTTCGAGTACTTGTTTGTATTGGTCTAATGTTTGATTTACCAACTTTTTCCTAATTTAGAGAAACCTATGCAGGCACTGAATTTGGAAGCGAAAGTTACCCTTTTTTCCTCAAAAAAAACACTGAACATCAGGGGAAAGCTGATGGACATTTCCCAACCTTTGGTTATGGGAATCCTAAATGTAACTCCTGATTCCTTTTATGACGGCGGACGCCATTCAAGTGGTGAAATGATGCAAGCACGCATTGAACTCCTATTGGAAGAGGGTGCCGACATAATCGATATTGGAGGCTACAGCAGTCGCCCCGGAGCCTCGGCCATTGACCAGGAAGAAGAACAGCAGCGTGTGCTTCGAGCAGTGGATGCTGTTAGAAGTATATCTGAAGAGGTTGTGATCTCTATAGATACATTCAGATCTCCAGTGGCTCATGCCGCTCTTGACAACGGAGCTCACATGATCAATGATATAAGTGGTGGACAATTGGATCCCTTGATGTTCGACACGGTGGCAAAATGGAAAGTTCCCTATGTGCTGATGCATATGAAGGGCAACCCGCAGAATATGACCCAGCACACGAATTATGAGCATCTGATAACTGAAATCAGCGCCTTTTTCGTTAATAGAATTGCCATGCTGAAGGAAAAGGGCATCCCAGATATAATTCTTGACCCCGGCTTTGGTTTTGCTAAAACCATTACACAGAACTATGAGTTGCTGAGAAATTTAGATTATTTTCAGTTACTGCAATGTCCGTTGTTGGTGGGACTGTCCAGGAAATCCATGATTTACAAATCTTTGAATTGCACCGCCGACGAAGCATTGAACGGCACTACTGCCCTAAATACCATTGCCCTCATGAACGGGGCTTCTATTTTACGCGTTCATGACGTAAAGGCAGCTAAGGAAGCTATAAAATGTTTTAGACTTACATACCCGTGACATTACTATTTAACATAGGGTTCCTGGAAATAAAGTGGGTGGACATCATCGACATCGCTTTGGTTAGCATCTTGCTTTATCAGCTGTATAAGCTCATGCGTGGCAGTGTAGCGGTTAAGGTTTTCCTGGGATTCCTGTCACTATACTTGATCTTCCTGGTCGTTAAAGCCGCTCAAATGAACTTGCTTAGCACCATCCTTGGTCAGTTTATGGGAGTAGGAGTAATTGCCGTTATCATCTTATTCCAACCCGAAATACGAAGATTCCTCTTGCTAATAGGAAGGACCACGTCCCTGGATCGGGATAACATTATCAATACCTTATTAGGTAGAAAACCTAAAATACATCAAATGGATCTAACCCCTGTTATAGAAGCGGTTACCAGTTTGGGGGGTTCCAATAATGGGGCTTTGATCGTTTTTTCCAGAAACTCTCCCTTGAAATTTTATGCCGAATCCGGAGATATCATCAACGGAGAGATCTCCAAAAGGCTTTTAATGTCCATCTTCAATAAGCACTCCCCTCTTCATGATGGCGCGGTGATCTTGTACAATGGAAAATTGGTAGCGGCCCGCTGCATCCTACCTATTTCTGAAATGGACGATCTTCCGGCACAGTATGGTTTGCGCCATCGCGCCGCCCTGGGGATGTCGGAAGTTTCTGATTCATTGGTTCTGGTGGTTTCCGAAGAAACCGGACAAATGTCCTTGGCACAGAATGGCAAAATCAGGCTAAACTTATCCGCTCCCGAGCTTCGCGCATATATTCTGAATTACCTGAGGGAAGAGTCCAAGCAGAGCACTTTGGATGCCAAGAATGACGCCTCGGAAATTGACCCTGAAGCTAAACCGGCCCAGGTAGGTTAAGTACCAACTACCGATAACTCCTCACCTACCTCTTTAAAAGCTGCAATAGCTTTATCCAGATGTTCCCTATCGTGGACCGCGGATATCTGAACCCGGATCCTTGCCTGCCCTTTGGGTACTACCGGGTAGTAAAACCCGATCACATAGATGCCTCTTTCCAAAAGCTTTTCAGCCATTTGTTGTGAAAGCACTGCATCGTAAAGCATAATGGGTACAATAGGATGGGTCCCCGGCTTGATATCAAAACCAGCAGCGGTCATGCGATCTCGGAAGTAAGCGGTATTCTCTTCCAATTTATCCCGTAAGGCGGTCGTTTCTGTAAGCATATCCAAAACCTCTATAGAACTGGCCGTAATGGTGGGCGCCAGGGTATTGGAAAACAAATAGGGCCTGGACCGTTGACGCAGCAGATCGATGATCTCCTGATGTCCGCAGGTGAATCCTCCGGAAGCACCTCCCAAAGCCTTACCCAAGGTTCCTGTAATAATGTCTACCCTGCCCATTACCTCCCGGTATTCGTGCACCCCCCGGCCCGATCTGCCCACGAATCCCGTTGAATGGCATTCATCGGACATAACCAGCGCTTGATATTTATCTGCCAAGTCGCATATCTTATCCAACTGAGCTATAGTGCCGTCCATGGAAAAAACTCCATCGGTTACGATAATGCGGTTGCGCTGCGCCATGGCCTGTTTCAATTGCTCTTCCAGATCCTGCATATCATTATGTTTATAACGATATCTTTGGGCTTTGCATAAGCGCACTCCATCGATGATCGATGCGTGATTCAAAGTGTCCGATATTATGGCATCCTCGGCGGTCAACAGGGGCTCAAAAACCCCTCCATTGGCATCAAAAGCAGCTGCGTACAAGAT
>JAOTYN010000323.1 GCA_029861825.1 Cyclobacteriaceae bacterium | reverse complement strand
GCTAGACCAACTGGCAAAACACGGACAGTTGGATCTGAAGATTAAAGTAGCCGGTGATCTGAAAGTTGATGAGCATCATACCATAGAAGACACAGCAATTGCCTTAGGAGAAGCCTTTTTACAGGCACTGGGCGATAAAAGGGGTATTGAACGCTATGGTTTCACTTTACCTATGGACGATTGCCTGGCTCAAGTGGCCCTTGATTTTGGCGGCCGCAATTGGATTGTCTGGGAGGCCGATTTCAAAAGGGAGAAAGTCGGTGAAATGCCCACTGAAATGTTTTATCATTTCTTTAAAAGTTTTAGTGATGCTGCAAAATGTAACCTGAATATAAAGGCAGAGGGTAAGAATGAACATCATAAGATCGAGGCCATTTTCAAGGCTTTTGCCAAGGCTATTAAAATGGCGGCTCACCGAGACTATTCCAATAGTGAGTTGCCCAGTACCAAGGGAATTTTGTAATGAAAGTAGCGGTGGTAAAATACAATGCGGGCAATATACAATCGGTTATTTATGCCTTGCAGCGACTGGGGGTGGAGCCCCAGTATACCGATGCTCCGGAGGAAATTATCAGCGCTGATAAAGTGATCTTTCCAGGTCAAGGTGAAGCCAGCAGCGCTATGCGCTACCTCAAGGACAGAGGCATGGATAAGGTTCTGAGTCAATTGAGTCAGCCGTTTCTGGGAATCTGTATTGGTTTGCAGTTGATGTGCGCTCACAGCGAAGAAGGGGATACCCAATGTTTGGGAATTTTTGATCTGCAGGTCAAACGCTTTAAAGCGGAAAGACAAAATCAAAAGATCCCCCACATGGGATGGAACTCCATGCAATGCCGGGATAATTCTTTGCTACAGGGACTTCAAGACCCTTATTTATACTACGTTCACAGTTATTACGCCGAGGTTGGTCCACAAACCATTGGCACCACCGAATATATTGTGCCTTTTAGCGGGGCTCTGAACCGGGATAATTATTATGCGGTTCAGGCTCACCCTGAAAAGAGTAGCAGTCAAGGTCAAAGGATACTGACTAATTTTCTAAAGCTGTGATGGAATTAATACCCGCCATAGATATTATAGAAGGTAAATGCGTCCGGCTAACGCAAGGTAGCTTTGACCAGAAAAAAGTCTATTCCTCTAATCCCCTGGAAGTGGCTCAGCGCTTTGAGGGTGCGGGGTTACGTCGCTTGCACCTGGTGGATCTGGACGGAGCCCGTCAGAAAAAGGTGATAAATCTGGGGGTCCTGGAGCTAATAGCCAGTAAAACCAAATTAAAAATCGATTTTGGGGGCGGAGTACAGTCGACCGAGGATTTGAGGCAGGTCTTCAACGCCGGTGCTGGCCAGGTTACCGGTGGAAGTATCGCCTATAAAAACCCTGAGTTGTTCAGTTCCTGGCTTAGCGAGTTTGGAGGGGAAAGAATAATTTTAGGAGCGGATGTCATCAAAGAGAAACTGGCTGTAGCAGGATGGCAGGAACAAACCGACCAGGATCTTTGGGAATTCATTGAAAAGTATCATCAACAGATACGCTATGTGATCTGTACGGATGTGGATAAGGATGGGCTGTTATCAGGTCCATCTACCGACCTTTACCGTAAAATGGTTATCAAATATCCGGAACTGGTCATTATCGCCAGCGGAGGAGTAACTTCGCTGGATGACCTTGCTGAATTGGAGGCCAGTGGAGTAGGAGGTGCTATTATCGGCAAGGCTATATATGAGGGTAAAATAACCCTCAAGCAATTACAAAATTATCAGAATGCTGACTAAGAGGATCATACCCTGTTTGGACATACAGGAGGGCAGAACGGTTAAAGGAATAAATTTCCTGGATCTGCGTGATGCCGGTGATCCTGTGGAACTGGCAGCTTATTACAGCCAGCAAGGAGCCGACGAACTGGTATTCCTGGACATAACCGCCACCGTGGAGAAGCGCAAGACCTTAGTCGACCTGGTAACCAAAGTAGCCCGTGAAATAAACATTCCCTTTACCGTAGGTGGAGGTATTTCCAGTGAAGAAGATGTACAGGCACTCTTACAAGCGGGAGCCGATAAGGTTTCCGTAAACAGCGCGGCGGTTAAGGACCCTGAATTGATCAATCGTTTAGCGGGTCGATTCGGCAGCCAATGCATTGTGGTAGCCATCGACTCCAAACACTATGAAGGTCAGCACAAAGTTCATACCCATGGCGGTCGTAAACCCACCGAATTGAATACTATGGAGTGGGCCCAAGAAGTACAGGACCGGGGAGCCGGTGAAATACTGCTCACCTCAATGGACCACGATGGCACGAAATCCGGCTTCGCCAACCAGCTTACGGCGCAGCTTGCCGCCAGGCTTACCATCCCTATAATCGCATCTGGCGGTGGAGGCAATGCTGCCCACTTCAAGGAAGTTTTTACCGCGGGGGGCGCAGATGCGGCTTTGGCTGCCAGCATTTTTCATTTTAAGGAAGTGGCAATTCCCCATCTAAAATCAGAATTACAAGCATCAAATATTCCTATGAGGATTTAATTTATGGAACTCGATTTTCAAAAAGGGCAAGGACTTATACCGGCCATTATTCAGGACAGTACCACCCAGCAGATCTTGATGTTGGGATATATGAATGAAGAGGCTTTGAATAAAACCAGGGAATCCGGCACGGTTACGTTTTTCAGCAGAAGCAAAAACCGGCTATGGACCAAAGGGGAGACCTCAGGCAACCATTTGTGGGTGGAATCCATCCATGGGGATTGTGATGGCGATACTTTGCTAGTCAAGGCCCGCGCTACCGGACCGACTTGTCACTTAGGTACCACCAGCTGTTTCCAGGACGACCAACCGGCATCTTTCAGCTTTCTCCTCACCTTACAAAACATCATCAGGTCCCGCAAGGAGAACCCTTCATCTGAATCGTATACCTCCAGTTTGATACAGTCAGGGACCAATAAGATTGCCCAAAAAGTGGGAGAAGAAGCGGTAGAGGTAGTAATAGAAGCCACTAATCAGAATCTGGAAAAACTCCACGAAGAGAGCGCCGACCTGGTCTTTCATCTAATGGTATTGTTGGAGCAGCAAGGGTCTTCGTTGAAGCAGGTTATTGAAGTACTGAGATCCAGACATAAGGACTGAAAGGATTGACAAGGATCGATCAATCAAACAGGGTTCCCGTTTTGCCGGGAGGAACAGCTCCTAAATGCTTGTAGGCTAGTTCTGTGGCTTCCCTGCCACGGGCGGTTCTTTTAATATAGCCTTCCTTGATCAAAAAAGGCTCATACACTTCCTCGATAGTCTCAGCTTCTTCACCACAGGCGGTAGCAATGGTAGAGATGCCCACGGGCCCGCCCTTGAATTTCTCAATAATAGTAGTCAAAATCCGATTGTCCATTTCATCAAGACCGTTATCGTCTACCTCCAAGGCATCCAGAGCCATCTCCATAATGGGTAGGGTTATATGTCCCTGTCCTTTGATCTGAGCAAAATCACGAGTCCGTCTCAGCAGATTATTAGCAATTCGCGGGGTACCACGACTACGCCGGGCCAGTTCTATAGCGGCTTCATTATCGATGGGCGTGTTGAGAATGGACGCAGAGCGCAATACGATCCCGCATAAGATTTTGGCATCGTAATATTCCAGGCGGGCATTTATACCAAAACGGGCTCTTAGGGGAGCCGTTAGAAGACCTGCGCGGGTGGTGGCTCCAATTAAAGTAAAGGGATTCAGACTGATCTGTACGGAACGGGCATTGGGGCCTGAGTCCAGCATAATATCGATCTTATAATCCTCCATGGCCGCGTAAAGGTACTCCTCCACCACGGGATTTAGACGATGTATTTCGTCAATGAACAGCACGTCATGATCTTCCAGATTGGTGAGCAAACCCGCCAGATCTCCGGGTTTGTCCAAAACCGGTCCCGATGAGATACGCAGGTTGGATCCCAATTCATTGGCAATGATGTGGGATAACGTGGTTTTACCCAGACCGGGAGGTCCGTGAAGCAGTACATGATCCAGGGGCTCAGCCCTTTGCTGGGCCGCCTGTACGAAAATCTTAATATTTTCAACCACCTTTTTCTGGCCGGTAAACTCCGAAAAAGTCAAGGGCCTCAAAGCACGCTCAAATTCCTTTTCGGCCGGGGTTAAATGGGAGCCGTCCCCACTTAGATAGTCTTCACGCATACTGCTAAAAATATGGCTATGAAGTTAAGCAATCCCTTATATAAATGTATAGGGTGATAAATTTTTTTAACAAATCACTAACTTTAAGGTCGGAGCAGGTGTGTGCAGAACATGGGAAAATGAATGATCTACGGAAAAAGAATATACTCTATTCAATAATATTAGTGGTCGCTGTGGCCGCTGTATGGTGGTTTCGCGATCGTGAGAGACCCCCAATTGAGGGGCAAAAGATCGAGTTGAAGGGGCTGACAATGGGCACTACCTATCAGGTCAAGTACTTCTCCGATGGCGTGATGAACTACCAGGAAGAGATCGATTCTCTGCTTCAGGAAATCAACCAAAGTTTGTCTACCTATCTGGAAACCTCTGAAATAAGCAGGTTCAACAGCAGTACACTTCACAAGTACGAACAACCGTACTTTTATGATATCCTGCGCAAGAGTCAGGATATTTATAAAGCTACTTCCGGTGCTTTTGATCCAACTATAATGCAATTAGTTAACGCCTGGGGGTTTGGACCACAAAGTCATGAAATACCCTCAAAGCCCGAGGTGGACAGTCTACTGCTGACCGTGGGATTTGACAGCATATTTTTCGATGAACTATCAGTGTGTAAACTAAGGCCTAATACCCAGTTGGACTTCAGCGCTATAGCCAAGGGTTATGCGGTTGATGTGATTGCAGCGTTCCTGGCGGATAAGGGTCATAGCAATACCTTTGTGGAGATTGGAGGCGAGATAACCGCCCGTGGGGTTAATCAGGAAGGGAAGCCTTGGGCAGTATACATTGAAAAACCGGACGAAGGTAAACGATCCGTGCAGGCTATGGTCGGTTTGGCGGATATAGCCATAGCCACCTCCGGTAATTACCGCAACTTCTACGAAAAGGACGGCAAAAAATACGCCCATACCATTAGCCCTTATACCGGTTACCCAGTGCAGCACAACCTGTTGAGTGTATCGGTTTTTGCCCAAGAATGTGCCATTGCCGATGCTTACGCCACCGCCTTCATGGTAATGGGCATGGAGAAGGCTGGGGAGATTGTGAAGGCTACCGAAGGCTTGGAGGCTTATTTTATATAT
>JAOTYN010000322.1 GCA_029861825.1 Cyclobacteriaceae bacterium | reverse complement strand
TGAACCTTATACTCCAGATGGGGGTACCCCCACCCCCCATCTTTAAGATAATCTCTGATAGTATCTTAAGTTGAGATTCAATCAAAATTATTTTCCGGCTTAAAAATTAGTAATTTTCAATGGGAGGAGCAGTTCAACCATCCTCTGATCACCAGGTTGGTGGTATGCCTGAACATTCTAATAGCTTAAATGAGTGAAAAATCTGTTATCATCGCCTAAGGATTACAGGCAACCATCTGTTTTCAAACCTGAGAATTTACTGCGTGAAGCCAGACGGCAAAAGGGCCTGGACCATTGCCCTATCCCGGAGATCTGCCTGCTGGATCCCGACGGAGATATGGTGAACTATTTAATAGACCAGGGCGAAGCCACCTTGAACACCTGCTGGAGTTGTTATCATACCCAGATGTATGAATTTAAATTAAACCAGCAGACCATCGGCATTGTAGGTTGTGCGGTAGGTGCTTCCTATGCGGTATTGCTGGCCGAGCAGATGTTTGTAAGCGGCTGCCAACTGCTGATCAGCATTACCTCCGCAGGCATCATAAATCCTCCTGCTGAGGAAACGCGTTTCCTGCTGATTCGGGAAGCTATCCGCGACGAGGGCACCAGTTACCACTACCTGCCCGCTGCAGAAACCGCCGCATTAGATCCCCAGTTATTTCAAAAGTTGCAACCTTTGTTGGATCAAGAGGAGCTGGCGGTAAGCGCCGGGATCAGCTGGACCACCGATGCACCCTACCGGGAAACCGCCAGCGCCATTGCCCACGCTAAAGACCAGGGAGCCAATGCCGTGGAAATGGAAGCCTCCGCTTTATATGCCTTTGCCCAGGCCTGTCAAAAGAAAGTGATCTGTTTCGCCCATTTGACTAATACCATGGCACAGCAGGAAGAGGATTTTGAAAAAGGATTGGAGAATGGCAGTATAGATTCTCTGAGGGTGATACGGGAGACAATTGAGTGTGCTTATGAGTGAGGGGAATCCCTACAACTGCATCTGCTTCCAGCTAGTTAGTAAAAAAAAAGCCAGTGAGAGAATCTCACCGGCTCAGTAACTTATATTACCCTATGCTAAAAGGCCAAACCCAAGGTAACACCGGTCCGTAATCCGAAACCGTCAAATGCATCTACATTAAACGTACCTTCAGAACCTTCTGTAACTTCAACATCCCCGCTGACATATGATGGGCCAATAAAGATATCCAGGGCCACTCTTTCTTTAAAAATCCACTGTCTACCGATCAATAATCCCCCTCCAAAGGAAGAGAATGTAGCTTCATCCAGCGTAAGTTCATCCTCCAGATCGAAATTTTGATATCTGAGAAAAGGAGCTACGTATACACCGGCAGGCGCGGCAGATTCAGATAAATAGAATCTGTATTCCGGGGTAATACCAAATCCTCTAAATTTCGTATCATCACCTGTGTAACCGGTATAAAAGAATCCCAATTGCAAGCTGGACTCTTCGTTTATGGCTCGCTCAAAAAAAACTGAGGCAGTTTTAAATACCGGGCTGATTATGTTAATCTTAACCACATTGCTTTGAGCTTGAGCGCTAAACGAACACCACACAAATCCCACTATAAATAAAAGAAATGCTTTCTTCATGACCTTAATTATTTGTTTCAAACCCCAAATGAACAGCAATTTTGAGGCTTAAAAAATTCCTATATGTGGATTTCCTTACACAAAGAATATTTAAAGTAAAATTTAGGGATCAGTACAGAATATGTCACTTAAACGGTGCAGGGGATGAACCTTTAGGCTTAACCACCCTATTAGGAGGCTGAGGTTGAAAAAAATGCTGTAAATGGGGGTTCCATCCCCGGTCAATAGACCAAAGCCACCGCCCTCACTGGTGAACCATTGCCCTCTTTGAACTTTAAGGGAAAACCCTGGAAAATCACATGCTCCTCATCCCGCAGGGGGCTAATATCTTCCAGACTTTCAAACAAGGGGATCCCATTGGTGAGCAGGGCATAGTGATTGGGGATTAGATCACGGTACCCGCTAAGTCCCGCCTTTATCCCCTCCGAGTAACCATGGATACTCTCGATACTTAAAGCATCAGTGGCCACGGCTTTCACCGGGATTGAAGCCAGGTATTGGCAGGCCTCCTTGGAGAGATAGGGATAAGACGGTAATTCATTATCGTTTTGTGGAGGGATGTAGTCTGTGTCCAGCATGAAAATATCTGCAGATGTCAGGTTAAGGGCTTTTAAATCCTCCACAGGTATGGAGGTATGGTTCTCATAGCCGGTAGCATCCAGAATCTTGACGGGACCCATAAGCCGCTTCAGGTCATAGGTCTCAATAGATGGCGCTCCCTTTTCCGTATGGTTGGGTGCATCCAAATGAGCCCCGCCGTGATTGAATATTTCCAGATAGGAGTTTCGCACATAGGCCGGACTGTCTACCCCTTGGTGTATAAATTGGGTAGTACCTCTAAATCCCATTAGCTCTACGAAGGCCTTGCCCCACATCTTTTCCGGCAGGTCTTCAGTAATGATAGGACTGAGATCGATAATTTTTTTAGGAAGAACCTTGTCAGGGTCAAACGTGGAGTGGGTCTGTGGCTCCGAGCAGCTACTGATCATAATAACCATGCCGAACAGGCAGAGGGTGGTTGAATTTTTCATAGGTATCTAATTAATGAGTGGTAAAATATTAATCCATCAGGATTTCAATAGCATAAATTGATAACCAAAAAATTCGTTTTAAAGGAACAGTTAATTACTCCTGGACCATGCTCGTCCGCCAGGCAAGAATCTCCTCTATGCCATCAATCTCCGTGGGTGTCAATTGTATATCACCTGCCTGGGCGGTCTCTTCAATCTGCTGAGGTTTTCGGGCGCCCACAATAGCAGAAGTCATCTCCTCCAGCCGCAACACCCAGGCCAGTGAAAGCTGCGCCAGAGAAATTCCTCGGGCATCGGCGATTTCCCGAAGCTGATCGATCGCCTGAAGATTGACACTGAGTTGAGGTTCATTGAACATGGGATTACGGCTTCGCCAGTCGGACTCCGGCAGGTTGGCAGACCTTTCTTTGGTGAATTTCCCAGTCAGCAATCCCGCTTGCATGGGACTATAGGCCACAATGCCGATCTGGTTTTCACGGCAATAAGCCACGATACCTTCCTCAATCTCACGGCGGAGCATACTATAAGGTGGTTGTAGGGAAGCAATGGGATGAATGGCCTGGGCGCGTTTAAGTTGCTCCACGCTGAAATTAGAGACACCGCCATAACGTATTTTTCCCTCTCTTATGAGTTCCGAGAGGGCACTCCATCCTTCTTCAATCTCTTCATCAGGCTCCGGCCAGTGGATCTGGTAAAGGTCGATCACGTCGATATTAAGGCGTTGAAGGCTGGACTCCACTTCCTGCCTGATGCTGTCTGCTTTCAAAGACTTGCCGATCTCGCGACTGTCTCCCTCCCAAACCCGTCCGCATTTGGTGGCAATAATTACTGAATCTCGGATGCCTTTAATGGCCTTGGCCACTACTTCCTCCGCATGACCATGACCGTAAATGGCCGCGGTATCGATCCAATTGATACCCTGATCAAGAGCTGCATGGACGGCTTTAATGGAGGCCTGATCATCCTGGGGTCCCCAGCCAAATTTCCAGTCTCCCCCTCCCATAGCCCAGGTTCCCAAGCCGATGGTGGTAAGATGAAGGTCGCTGTAGCCTAGTTTTCGGGTTTGCATAGTATGTGATTCTGATTTATTAAAGGTAACTAACTCTTTTCATAACGACTTCATGTCTTGACCTGTGTCAATGATGTATGATTAACCTCCAACTGCGTCACTTCAAATAGAGTTCATGTAGTCAGGGATCGTGTTCTGGGCTTGGAGTCCAGGGAAGCCACCCATTTGCGGCTGCGCCTAATGAAAAGACTGATAAATCTCGTCAAGTATGGCCCCGGCATTATTTTCAATATTCCATTTATTATAATTGCCGGCAGTAGTAACCACCAGCAGATCGTTCTTTTGGTCAAAAAATATCCTTTGATCGCCATTGCCCACAGCGGCAGGGATGGACAGCTCCTGGCCGCCGACAGCGTAGGTAAAAACCCAAAACTGATAGCCATAACCTCCTCTGCGGGGTCGCTCTATACTTGATTGGAAGGAATCAATGATCCATTCTTTAGGCAAGATTTGTTTTTCTCCCCATCTGCCTTGATCATGATATAAAATTCCAAACTTCAACATGTCTTTTGATGTCAAACGCAAGCCCGATGCGGCGGAAGGCGTGTTGGTAGCGGGAGAAACAGTCCATTCCGACCGCTCAATGCCCAGGGGTTCAAAAAGGTGCTCTTTGGCAAATCCATGTACGTTTTTGCCAGATACCCGGCGGATGATTTCAGCGAGTAATTCGGTGGTCCCTCCGTTATATTTCCACTCTGTTCCTGGCTGGGTGGTTAACTGCCGACTCAGCACAAATCCTATGCCGTCGTCGCTGTCGATCATTTGCATCTCGCTGTTTTCAGGATTGTCATAGGGTACTTCTTCGTTCCAATCCAAGCCAGAAGTCATAGTTAGCAAATGTTTTATGGTCAATTGCTCCCGCCCCTCGTTGTTGAATTGCTTATAGTCTTCAAAAAAATCAAAGATGGGCTGGTCCACATTTTTAATTTTCCCTTGGGCTATGGCCAGCCCGATACAGGCAGAAACCACACTCTTTGAAACGGAGCGCATGTCGTGCAATACCGTATCATTATGTTGGACTACCCCTATATCATTACCCCAGTTTTCGTCCTTCCCTGCAAAATACTCTTCTAAAACCAGCTGGTGGTCTTTATAAATTAACAGGCTGTGGCGGTTGGGATAGAATCCACTTCTACTGCTGTCCACCAGTTCCCAGATCTTTGCCTCATTTAGGCCCACTTCTTCCAACGTAGCAGTTGACTCAATCTCCTGCACGGTGCTTGGAACAGATAGAGTCTCATTGGAGGGTTGCCTGCATCCCAGAACCAAGGAAAACAGACTGATAATGATGAGTACCATGAAATTCCTCATATGTGGTAATTATTAAATTGGCTATAACCCGCAGCTATTTCATAACATCCCATTGCTCCCATTCGATCTCCCTTCCGGGATAGGCCACCTTCTTGAAGGGCCATTGCTCCGCTATCCATTGGTGAATGGTATCAAACAGAATGGGATCCAGCCCTTTTTCCAGGACACTGGCCCGCACCCACATGGTGATGCTGGCCTCATAGTCTTCCTTAGTGGTTGGATTAATATACAAACAACCCAGC
>JAOTYN010000320.1 GCA_029861825.1 Cyclobacteriaceae bacterium | reverse complement strand
TTGGGTGAGGACGGTTTTAATGTGTATAAATTGAGCAGGGCTATGGGTATAAGCCGCCCTCAACTTTATCGAAAACTAACCTCTTTGACCGGTCAGTCCCCCAAGGATTTTATTCGTGAAAAGCGCCTGAAAAAAGCTTTTAAGCTTATTCAGCAAAATTTTGGCAACATTTCGGAAATCGCTTTAGAAGTAGGTTTCAATAATCCATCATACTTTTCCAGGTATTTCCAAAAACGATTTGGTTTCCTGCCCTCTGCTTATGCTGAAATAGCAAAGTTGCATTAGTTATTCTGACAAATAAGGCGTTTTTGAATCAAAGTCAGGTATGATTTGAATCAAATCTGTTAGAATAGCCACATCCAACAGTAGTATATTTATATAACCCAAATGACTAAATATTGAAGCCATGCAAACAACACTTGGAAATTTAAAGCCCATAGAAAACCTAAAAGAAGTATTTCAAAATTGCTCTGAACGGGCCCCGATGTATGACAGAGAAAACCGCTTTTTCACAGAGGACTTTGAGGAATTAAAGGATTCGGGTTATCTACTGATGGCACTACCGGAAGAATTTGGAGGCTATGGCATGTCATTGGCTGAAACGATGCAAAAAACCAGAGAACTAGCTTATCATGCCGCACCCACCGCCCTGGGATTGAATATGCATAATTATTGGATTGGATTGATCGCTGATTTGTGGAGGCAGGGGGATAATTCTCTAAATTGGCTGCTGGAAGAAGCAGGCAATGGAAAAGTATTTGCAGCCGGACATGCAGAAAGTGGCAATGATGTACCGGTACTATATTCAACCACCAAGGCTGAAAAGGTTGATGGTGGTTATGTGTTTACCGGTCATAAATCATTTGGAAGTTTAACCCCGGTATGGAACTATCTCGGAATTCATGGTCAAGACAACAGTGATCCCAGCAGTCCAAAAGTAGTACATGCATTTATGCCCAGGGAAACGGAGGGCTATGAAATCAAAGAGACCTGGGATAATGTGCTGGGGATGCGTGCCACCCGTAGTGATGACACCGTATTAAACGGGGTTTTCGTGCCGGACCGTTATATTGCCAGAGTGGTACCAACAGGTTTTGCTGGTGTGGACGGATTTGTTTTGGGTATTTTTGCCTGGGCTCTTCTAGGATTCGGCAACATTTACTATGCCCTAGCTCAACGGGTTTTTGATATGGTTGCTGAGCGATTGAAGAAGAAAAAATCCATAGCACTTGATCGCCCTTCCATGGCCTATCATCCAGGAATACAGCATGACGTTGCGGAAATGGTTTTGGAATTAGAAGGTATTGGGCCTCATTTGGACACTATTGCCCACGAATGGTCGGAAGGTAAAGATTATGGAGCAGCCTGGGGGGTAAAAATAGTGGCTGCCAAATGTCATGCTGTGGAGAGTGCCTGGAAAGTGGTAGATAAAGCGTTAGATATAGCCGGTGGATTTGGAATATTTCCAGCCTCAGGCTTGGAACGAATGATTCGCGATGCCCGTCTGGGAAGAATTCATCCCTCCAATACCTATCTAACCAGAGAGATATTGGCTAAAGGAATGCTGGGTCTGGATCCTGACGAACAACCGAGATAGAAATTGTCTTTATGATTGAGTTAAACCAAAGCCCTTAGATATGCCACTATTTATGGATTTGCATAGGTTTGGAACTTCAATTTCCAAGGAGGAAGCTGAGATGGCTCACATAAAGGATCTGGAGGTTCAGAAAAAATATGGTGTTAAGTATCTTAGATATTGGGTCAATGAGGAAGAGGGAACGGTGTTTTGTTTGATTGATGCACCCAGTAAAGAAGCTTGTCATGCCGTTCACGATGAGGCCCATGGAAATTTAGCCACCGAAATAATTGAAGTAGATTATGACGACTATTCGTTGTATATGAGTGAGGAGAAAAGTGGCTCCATGGGAGAGGCTTTGCTATCAAATGGTCAACTGGACTCTGCTGTACGCACGTTTTTATTTACGGATATTGTAGATTCCACGGCTATGACCCAGGACCTTGGGGACGCAGGTTCATATTTGATCCTGAAACGGCATAATGAAATTGTAAGAAATGCTTTACAGGAACAAGGCGGGACCGAGGTAAAGCACACGGGTGACGGCATTATGGCTTGTTTTTTATCGGCTTCCAGAGCTGTGTGCTGTGCTATCGACATTCAAGTCAGTATCAAAAAATTTCGAGAGAAATATTCCAATATTCCGCTTCACCTGCGCATTGGACTCAATGCCGGGGAACCAGTATCCGAGAATGATGATTTTTTTGGCGTGGCTGTACAAACCGCCAGTAGGATCTGCAACCATGCTGATCCCGATAAGATTTTCATATCAAATGTGGTTCATGACTTATGTTTGGGTAAAAGTTTTAGCTTTTCTGAGTTGGGCACAGCAGAACTTAAAGGTATTGCTATACCTCAAACGCTGTATGAAGTGCAATGGGAAGAGTCGTACTTTTAATTTTAAAGTGCACAATCCATATAAAATGAATTGGGCAATTAAAAAATTTCCAAATACCAATTACGGACTTCAAATCGACTGACTTATCCGAAAATCTTGGTTTTTAAGGTAGCTTGCTGTTGGCATTATTGATCATTATTCTTTTTCAGAACCTTTCCCTTGCGGATATCCTTGAATTGACCCTGGTCAACTGTCAGTTGCCCATTAACCAAAACAAACTCAATGCCTTCCGGATAATGATGGGGATCCGTAAAAGTGGACCGATCTTTAATAGTGGCTGCATTGAAGATCACCAGGTCAGCATGGTAACCCTCTTTGATCAGGCCACGATCTATCAATCCCAACCGTGCCGCTGGCATGCCCGTCATTTTATGGATGCCAGTGGGCAGATCGATCACCGCCGAGTCTCGAACATATTGTCCCAGGACCCGGGGAAAAGTGCCATACCAGCGGGGGTGTGGATGTCCAATACCTGGAGCTACTAGTCGGCCGTCCGAAGCTACCATGGTCATGGGATGCTGCATAATGCGCTTCACATCTGCCGGGTCCATGGCATGAAAGATGCATCGGGCGCCTCCATTAAGCTGTGCCTGGATCACTAATTCAGCGCCGTTGTCCAGGCTGGGCTCAAGATCCTTGGAAAGACACCAGTCCTCCAAAGTTTTACCTTCCAGTTCCGGGGCCCACTCTACCTTAGCAAACTGCACCCGCTTCAGATCTGCGCCGCCTCTGTCGTTGAGCAGGTTAAAGATAATGCCTGACTTTATACTGTCTTTCAATATAGGATCCTCCGTTCTTTCCTGGAAGGCCTTTTGACCGCCTGCTCTGCACCATGGTGGGATCAATACTCCAATCCCAGTATGGCTGGCAGGATAAGGATACTGGTCCATCATTACATCAATACCGGCTGCTCGGGCGGAATCCACCATAGCCAGGGTAACTACGCTTTTCCCCCACATGGGTTTGCCCATCACTTTGTGGTGGGTGAGCACAATTGGAATATCAGCCTCCCGACCAATCACCATGGCTTCATATACGGCATCGATCAACCCCAGCCCTTCTTCTCGCAAGTGTGAAGTATAGATTCCCTGGTTTTCGGCAGCCACCCGGGATAGTTCAATGATCTCCGGAGTTTTGGAAAAAGTACCCGGCAGGTATTTCAATCCGGTGGAGATGCCATAAGCGCCATGAGCCATGGCCTGGGCTACCAGTTGTTTCATCTGTGTTAGTTCTTCAGCGGACGGTTCTCTGTTTTCCAGACCCATTACCTGCTGTCGCACGCTATTGTGTCCCACCAGATAGGCTACATTCATGCCGGTGCCTACCGCCTCCAGGCTATCCATATAGTCTCCCAAAGCCCAGGGCCCTCCGCCGTCAGGGCCTCCCAGAGCAGTGGTCACACCTTGCCGTATCATACTCTCACATTCCGGTAAACTAAATATGGGATCCAAATGAGCATGCAGGTCAATAAATCCCGGTGATACCTCCAAACCTTGAGCATTGATACGCCGCTTAGCAGGGTATTCACTTAAATCACCGATGGCTACTATTTTTTCTCCAATTATACCCAGGTCTTGAATCTGTGGTGTATCTCCATTTCCTGGATGTACATTCCCATTTGAAATAATGACGTCGTACTCTGTATTTGAGCTGCAGGCCACCAACAGCATCAACAGCACGCTTACTAGGTGTTGAATTATTGACATAAGCTTATTATCAATGCACAATGAAATTCATTCAATATAGGGAAATACCTATTTCTTAATATTATTTTGCATAATTCCTTATAAGAACTAAAGCGTAGTTTAGGCATTACAACGAGACTTTCGAACCATCAGATTATGATTGGTACCTTAAAAAAGGGTATTTTTAATCTTCAAATTGTCCAGCAAATCACTTGGATAGCTGACATGAAATTTATCCATTCTGCGAACTACTTAACTACGCATTTCTGAATGCAATTCACGAATTGGCACGGTATTGAAGCAGGTGAGGCCGTGCAACACCTGCAGTCTTCCTGGAGAGGCCTGAATACGGCCGACGCCCAAAGGCGCCTGGTCACTTATGGGCCCAATGTCATTCCAGAACAACCACCCCGCTCTTTTTTGAGAATGCTTTTATCGCAGTTTGCTGATTTCATGATAATCGTGCTGTTACTGGCCGCCCTGGTTTCCGGATTTGTGGGAGAAGCGGCCGACACTATTGCCATTCTGGTTATAGTACTCTTTAATGGAATTGTTGGCGCCATTCAGGAATTTAGGGCTGATAGAGCGGTGGCTGCACTTCGAAGTATGACTGCGCCCACAGCCATGGTCCTGCGTGATGATAAGTTAGTTTCAATAAACGCCTCCCAGCTGGTTCCCGGAGATGTGATCACCCTGCAAACAGGAGATATAGTGGCTGCGGATGTTAGACTGCTGGATGTGGAAGAGTTACAAGCAGATGAGTCGGCCCTTACTGGTGAATCCCAGGCGGTAGACAAGCATAAATCCAAGTTGAAATCGCCGGAGGTGCCTATAGGGGACCGCAAGAACCTGGCTTTTAAGAGTACCCTGATCACCAGGGGACGCGGTAGCGGAATAGTGATGGCCACTGGTGTGAATACCGAGATCGGAAAAGTGGCAGAACTATTAAGAAGCGAGCCCGGAGTCCATACACCCTTGCAGGTGCGTCTGGCACGATTCGGCCGCAACCTGTCCTTTGCGATCCTTGGGATCTGCTTATTAGTTTTCATAGCAGGTTTATGGCAGGGTCAACCGCTACTGTTAATGCTGCTGACCGGTGTTAGTCTGGCGGTGGC
>JAOTYN010000321.1 GCA_029861825.1 Cyclobacteriaceae bacterium | reverse complement strand
CCTTGGAACTTACCGATACCGTGATGGGCAAGGTAGACCAAGGGATCGTCAGCTCGTTGGAGAGCGGATGGAAGCTGCTGTTTGCTGAGGCCTTTAAAGCTTATACGGAAAAAACCGCTTAGTTCCTGACCCGCACCGGATAGGGAGGCCGCTCGGGTGTTTCCTCCTGGTACTCCTGCAACTGCTGCATGATCACCTCGATGGCTTTGTCTAATTGGGGATCCTTGCCGGTATTGATATCCTTAGGCCATTGTTCGATTTCAATATCCGGGGCCACACCCTCGTTCTCCACCCGGAAACCTTCTTTACTATAGAAGGCTACGTTGGGAGCGGTAACCGATCCCCCATCAATAAATTCAGGAAATCCCAATACACCCACAAGTCCGCCCCAGGTACGCTTCCCGATGATGGTGCCCAGTCCAAACTTTCTGAACATCCAGGGCAAGTAGTCACCGCCACTACCCGCAGTTTCATCCACCAGCATCACTTTGGGCCCCTGAATGGAGGCACTAGGTGCTTTCAAATCCTTGCCATAGCGGAAGTTCCAGTAGGACTGGTAAGGTTTCTTTAGCATATCTATATAATAATCAGCTAGTTGTCCTCCACCGTTAAAGCGTTCATCGATGATAATAGCCTTTTTATTGGCTTGTGGGAAAAAGTATCTTTTAAAGTACTGATGTCCCAGTCCGGCGGTATTGGGTACGTAGACATAGGCCACTTGACCATTAGTAGCCTCATGCACTTTCTTCATATTACCTTCAACCCAATCGCGATTGCGTAGGGCATATTCGTTCTTAAGAGGTACAACCTCCACTTTTCTGGACCCTGAATAAGAGGCATTGGGCCCTACGGTCAAGGTCACGATCTTCTCAGCGGTATTTTCGAAATATTGATAAAGGTTTTGGCTGCTGCTGATATCTACGCCGTTAATTGCCAACAAATATTCACCCTCTTGAACGTTGACACCGGGTTCAGTAAGCGGGCTACGTAATTCTGGGGTCCAATTTAGCCCGCTGTATATCTTTTTGAATTGATAGCGTCCATTGGAAACTTGATAATCTGCTCCCAGCAGTCCTCCTGCCACCTTCTTCGGCTGGTACATACGATCTCCTCGATTCCCGAATCTATGATGCCCCACCGCCAGTTCACTACACATCCACTGCATAACCCGGTAGAGGTCGCTTCTACAGGACACGTCTTCCAGGAATATCTCATACTTGGCTTTCATAGCATCCCAATCGGCTCCGTGCATTCCCGGATCATAGAAATAATCCCGGTTAACCCTCCAAGCTTCGTTAAAGATATTTTTCCATTCGCTTTTGGGATCAATTTTCACCTGTATGGCACCTATTTTTAACCCTCCGTTTTCCGCTTTTTTACCGATTTCACTGATAGACCAGTTGGATTTAGTACGGCTAAGCATTTTCTCACCGCCGGAGGCTACGACGTAAAAATCTATATCCATAAGGTCTTCCTCCTCTCTGGACTCTAGGTCGAATTTATATAACCGGCTGGGATCATCGCTGTGCGGAGGTCGTGCCAAATAATACAACTGCCCTTCTTTGGGTGCCTGCAAGGACCGATACAGTCCGGGTTTTACAGGTAAATCGATGATACGATTTTCAATACCGCTCCAATCGATGGTCACGTTTTCTGGGGTATCGGAATCTCCATTGTCTTCCTCGGATTTTTCCGTTTCGCCATTCCCTTCTTCTTCATCATTTTCTTTAAAAAGAGGTGACGGAGTGTCTTTTTGTAAGGTCACCAAATAAATGGAATAGCTCAATTCCATGTCTTGGTTGGATTGATCAAACCAGTTGACCACCGGACCGGCATCGGTTGATGCCAGCATGTAAATATATTTACCGCTGGGGTCGAACACCGGCTCCGATACATTGCTCAATCCATCGGATAGTGCATAAGACCTCTTCGCTGCCAGGTCATAGATATAAGCTCTTTCGAAATTGGTATCGGTAATGGTGGTGTAGGCCACAAATCTGGAATCGTGTGACCAGGACCCGAAGAGATCGCTAAAGGACCCAGGAACATAGTAGATATCGCTAACGATTTTAGAAATGGCTCCATTGGATAGATCCATCAGGTACAGGCTGCGCCCATTATCTACAAAGCATAGTTTCTTGCTGTCCGGTGACCAATGGATGTAAGCATAGAATCCAGCTCCGTTTAATGGCATCCTGCGTACTGCTCCGTCTTCAAGAGTTTGAACATGCAAGGCATACTCTCCGGACTCATCGGAAAAATAAGCGATCTTCTTGCCATCAGGCGACCACCGAGGGAACTTCTCATGAATGCCAGCAGACTTCGTAAGGTTCTTGGGATCACCTTTTTCGGAAGGAACGGTAACAATTTCGCCCCTGAAATCAAATACTGCCCGGGCTCCGGAGGGCGAAATATGGGCGCTGCGAAGGTAATTTGACCCGGAAACAAAGCGGGGGCGCAATTCCAGTAGATCCGTGGCAATGTTCAGCGTAATTTTCTGTGATGTGTTCCCGGTGGTACTCAGGCGGTGGAGTTGCCCAGCTTGCTCATATACGATTTGGTTTTGGTTGGCGGAAAGACCCAGCACCGGATAATCTTGATGCGAAGTTGATGCACTCACGGTTTGGCTGGCCACATCATATTTATAGATATTAAACTCACCATCTCGGTCGCTGCGAAAATAAATGGAGCCGTCCAGCCATTGGGGTTGGGTGTCGTTGCAACCTCCTGCAGGTTTAGGTATCTCCACTACCTCATGGTCGGAAGTGCGGTATATCCATATGCGGGACTGCGTGCCACCTCGGTAATTCTTCCACTGCTGAAAGCGGTCGGGCAAGGTGGTATAAGCTATGTGGCTGCCGTCGCTAGAAAATGAGGCGTAAAAGGCATGATGAACTGGCAGCCGGGTGATCTGCCCTCCTTCTATCGGCACTGTAAATAGCTGAACGTAGCGATTGGTAAAGGAGCTGCGTTGCGAAGCAAACAACACCTGATTCCCATCGGAACTAAAGTCTCGAACCAGGTCCACATAGGGATGCCAGGTCAAGCGCTTTGGCACACCGCCAATGGCAGGAACCACAAAAACGTCAATATTACCATCGTACTCCGCGCTAAAAGCGATCATAGAACCGTCAGGTGAAAACACCGGGTTCGATTCCACTCCCTGATCAACCGTTAACCTAACAGGATTTGATCCATCAAGATTAGCGACCCATAGGTCTTCTGCATAGATGAAAGCGATATGAGTATCACTAACAGCGGGGCTATGCATCAGACGGGTCTCTTGATTGTCCTGGCTTATTAGGGGCAATGCAGAAAAGGTTGCGATTAGCAAAAGGATAGCTTTTAGATGGTTTTTCATGATTGTGTATTTAGTGTGCGCAAGCGCGGTAATATACATAATTTTAAAAGTAAAGAAACCGCCAAATCGGTCTTCTTAAGGCTTTTTGTAAAATCAACATTTAACCGTTTTATGTAATAAAGGGGGATTTTTTGCGAAGGTATTACTGCTATTGTTTTCTAGTTTGCGGCATTCATCAATAATATTTAGAGATGCTTAGGAAAATATTAACCATAGGTTTAATGCTAGCCGCTACCGCGGTATATGCACAAGAGTATAAGGTGGTGACTACCGTTGAGTCTGTGGTACCTGGAGGAGCCGGAAGATCTCGGATCATCGAGAATACCCAGCAAATGGATTCTGAACTACTCACTACCTCCCGTACCAAGGGTACCAAAAGTAATCAAGGTGACGTGAAGCGAAAAAGTGCCAAGATTGATAAGCTAAATGAAACCAAATTGCTCAACTTCTATAGTGTTTTAGGAATCAACTTTCAGAACATAGCCTCTAACGATGCCATCATGACTTCTACTATCAATGCACTAGCACAGGAAGGTTGGGAGCTGGTATTTGTTACTAGCGGGGTAGAAAGTGATGCTGGTGAGGTGGATCGCCAGGGAATTTTTATTACCCGATATATCTTCCGCAGGAACTGATAAAATACAAAATCGCAAAGGTAAAATGTAAAGGTCGGCCCACTTTTACATTTTACTTTTAAGGTTTTAAATTTCAAGCGCCAGCTTGATCATATCCATAAACTTCTCCTGACGATCTTGGGAAGAACTGACCTGTCCGGTGATAATGTTGTCGCTTACCGTAAGTATAGAGAGTGCTTGCACATTGGATCGGGCGGCCAGCGTATATAATGCGGATGACTCCATATCAATACCCACTATATTGTGATCGATCCACACATGATACCGTTGTGGGTCGTCCATGTAGAATAAATCGGTACTAAGAACATTACCCACCACCACTTTCATGCCCATTCCTTCAGCGGTATGGTAGGCCTTGTCCAATAAGGTGAAGTCAGCTGTGGGGGAGTATTGAAGCCCATTGAAAACCATATTATTGGTGTTGGAATCGGAAGAGGCCCCTATGGCCAGTAACACCGAGCCCAACTCCATCTCTTCCTGCAGGCAGCCGCAGGTTCCTACTCGTATCAGGGTTTTTACTTGATATTCATGTATTAGCTCGTGCGCATATATACTAATGGAAGGGATACCCATGCCGGATCCTTGGATTGAAACCTTCTTACCCTTGTAGGTACCGGTGTACCCATACATGCCGCGAACCTCATTGTAACATTGGGCGTCCTCCAATAAATTTTCCGCGACATATTTAGCGCGTAGCGGATCTCCGGGCAGTAAAACGGTTTCGGCGATCTCACCGGGTTGTGCTCCAATATGAATACTCATAGATGTTATATGTTATGCTGCCAAATAAGCTAGTGAAATATTCACAAGTAATGAAATTTAATAACTTCTAAACAAGGGCTTTCATAAGGTTAGCCTTATATTTAGGCTGGGTGGCCTTTTCAAAATATGAATAAACAAGGGATTCCGGAATCGGAGCTGGTACTGAACAAGGATGGTAGCGTTTATCATCTTCACCTGAGGCCAGAGCACATTGCCGAAACGGTTTTGTTAGTGGGCGATCAAGGCAGGGTGTCCCGGATCAGCAAGCTCTTCGACCATATTGAAGTACAAATTTCCAATCGTGAGTTTGTCACCCATACGGGAACTTACAAGGGACGCAGATTTACTGCTCTTAGCACCGGCATAGGAACGGATAATATTGATATTGCCATAAACGAACTGGATGCAGCGGTCAACATTGACCTTGATTCCAGAGTACCCAAGGAACAAAAACGCTGCCTAAACCTTATTCGGATAGGTACTTCCGGAGCTTTGCATGGAGATATCCCAGTCGAT
>JAOTYN010000319.1 GCA_029861825.1 Cyclobacteriaceae bacterium | reverse complement strand
TTCTTCAAAAGCGCTATTAGCAGAGAATTTCACCACCCTGCCATCGGGGCGCGGGGCAAATAGGTTTAGCTGGCCGTGATCTTCGGCAACCTTTTGTTTGGTTTTCCTTACCCGTTTAAGGCCCAGCCTGGTAGTTTCCGGGCTGCTTAATTTAATGATCTTTGCCATAAATTAGGCCTGTTTTCGCTTCTTCTGCTTGGAAGAACTAGCTTCTTCCGCCTTTTTCATGGGTTTCTTATTATCCTTTGCCTGCTCAATGCTGGCTTTCAGCGCGGTCATGATATCCACTACCTCGCGCTCCTCTTCTGCCATAGTAACAATTTCTTTACCGTCAATCTTGGCATTAATCATATCCCTTAAGGCGTCCTTGTATTTATCCTTAAATTCCATGTCAGTGAAAGACTTGGCCATGGAAGATACCAGGGTGCGCGATAGGTTAAGCTGAGTCTCATCCACCTCGTCGGAGTCGAGATCAGGTACGGTATTGATATCCCGAACTTCATCGGGATAGCGCAAGCGGTACATAACCAGTCCATTTCCCTGGGGCGACAGCAGTACCGGACTTTCCCGGTCTCTGATCACCACTTTTCCTACACCCAATTTTCCTGTTTCTTTTAGTGTTTCACACAGTAATGCATAGGCCTTTACTGCAATATCACCATCAGGTCCCGCGAAGTAAGGAGTGTCGTAAAGGGTGGGATGAACTTCCTCTACATCTACAAAAGCCTCAATCTCGATGATCTTGGTACTTTTTAATTTTATTTTCTCAATATCCGATGGATCGATAATCACATATTGCCCTGGTTCATACTGGTATCCCTTCACAATATCTTCGCTAGGCACCACCTCACCGGTACTCTTATCCCGTTTTTCGTACTTTATGGGACTGTTGGTGTGTTTGTTGAGCTGATTAAAACTAATGCTCTTGGCAGTATCTATGGCATTATAAATCCTCACAGGGATAGTGACCAGTGAAAATCGTATGTGACCTTTCCAAATGGCTCTCATGGGATCTAAAGATTTATTGAAAAATAGCCAAAAAATTGCATTTTTTCAATTTTTAAAGCTCAATATCAGGTCTCAACCTTACGTATATGGGTTTGCGGTATCTTCCGTGTGGAGTTAAAGAAGCATACTCAATATCACAAATTAGTTTAGGTTCCACCCAGGTAGTTTTATTCTCATCTATTAGTTTTTCGTCAACTACTCGCTCTTCTGTTTGTATTTTTTGTAGCTCTTCTGTTAGATCTTTCATGGCACGGTAGTCAAATCCGGTCCCCACTTTACCCCGGTAGATCAATCCTCCTTGGTCGCGTTCGGCCACTTGCAAGGCTCCGAATAGATCTTTGCGGTCTCCATTGCCTTCAGTATATCCAATGATCACCGCTTCTACAGTAGGTCTAATATTGACCTTGATCCAACTGTCGGAACGCTTGCCCGGTAAATATCGTCCCTGGTCTTTTTTGGCCATTATACCTTCCAGCCCCATGGATTCCGCAGCTTGGTACAAGGCTTCACCATCTTCGATCACCTCACTAATACGATAGGGGGTGTCTTTGCGAACGGCGTCAGCCAACCACTCCCTTCGACGGGATAAGGGCTCATTGATTACAGGTCGGCCGTCTAAATAGAGGCAGTCAAATAAATAACAGAAAACCGGATTGGTCCGGCTGGCTCTATCAATTGATCCCGAATTGCTCAAATGCATACGACTGATCACGTCCTCAAAAACAGGCTTTCCGTCCGTATTCAGACAAACGATTTCCCCATCGAATAATGCAGATGTGGCCCGGAATGCCTGATCGGGTATGTTCAATTCTGGAAACTGCTTGGTAAGGTCTCTTTGATTGCGGCTGCGGATAGTGATCTCTCCCTCATCCAAGGATATCAATGCCCGGATGCCATCCCATTTCAATTCGTAACTATAATCAATGCCCAGGGGTACCTGCTTACTGGGTTTGGAAAGCATGGGTTCTATCAGATCATGAACCCAATTGACTTGGACTGGAGTTACACGCTCCAGCAACCATTCATTGCCTTTCATCTTATGCATGCGGTACTCACCGCTTAATTCCGGGCTATCCAGTCGAAAATAGAATCCATTCTTTTTGTCTTTGGTTTTTTCGTACTTGCCCAAAGCGTACCGCCACATATTACCCCCACCATATTGTCCTTTGGGGATAGTCCCTTCAAAGGTCAAGTACTCGATTGGATGGTCCTCCACTTGTACAGCCAATCGTTTGATCCCCGGCCTAGGTGGTAATCCTCTGGGAACAGCCCATGACCTCAGGGTGCCATTCTCCTCCAATCGTAAGTCATAGTGTAGCCTGGAAGCATGATGACGATGTACCACAAACGCTTGATCGGAGCCAATAGGTACTGCAGCCTGAGGCTCCGGCGTTTTATCAAAATCCCGTTTTGCCTGGTAATCTTGTAGTTGTTCCGGCGATTTATAGGTGGGCCCTGGGGCCACTTTTTTCTTGGGTTTGGTGGTTTTGCGATGCGTATGCAGGCTCACTGCATAGGCTCCCATAGATTCCCAGGCATCGCCTTCTTTCAGCACCATTTCAAGCGTGGTATTTATATTGTGCTCTCCCGGGGTTTTAACACGGGATAATTGGTCCCAGGTTAGAGGCATAGAAACTGGAGCATTGGAGTGTCCCCGCAGGCTGTAAGGACTGATGATGCTTTGAGAGGTTCGATTGCGATAGATATCAATAAGCACTTTTCCTTTCCGGGACTCCTTTTTGATATGTAGGGTAGTGTTTTTGGGGTAGCGCTGTACAAAGGGTTTTGCCAGTGCACTGGCAGCTTCAAAAGCGGTATGAAAGTCCCATTTGGGTTCAATAGGGGTCAATATATGCACGCCCTTGCCACCGGTGGTCTTAACAAAAGTGTGGTAGCCAAACTGTTCCAAATGTTCCCGGAGGTTAAAGGCAATATCTATTACACCGCTAAAATCATAGCCCTCCGGAGGATCAATGTCATAAACTATGTAATCGGGATGGTCGAAGTGAGGCCGCCGCGCGTGTATTTGATGCATCTCCAGGCAAGCCAGGTTGGCCAGCCATACCAGCGAAGCCTCTTCCGTAGCCATCATATAATCTTTCTTTTCTTTACCTAATCGCACATAGTCAATCCAATCCGGGGCCCACTGAGGCCGGTTCTTTTGAAAGAACATCTCACCATTTACACCATCCGGAAACCGCACCAGCGATAGTGGCCTTCCTTTGATATGGCTTAAAATAGTGGGAGCAATCTTAAGATAATACTCGATAATCTCAGCTTTGGTAATCTGATGATCAGGATATAAAACCTTATCCAGGTTGGAAAGCTCAAGTTTACGCCTTCCTAATTCTACCCATTGTGATTTGCGGGCCATAGTTATGCATTATTACTAAAATTATCCAAATCATTTCTACTCTGCAACTCGTATTTCATTACCGTATATTTATTAACTTGGCGCACCTTAACAAACAGGGCTTTTGAATTACGATATCGTGGTTATTGGCGGGGGAATAGTAGGATTAGCTACCGCCTATAATTTAATTTCTAAACAACCTCACCTTAAGATCTTAATCCTGGAAAAGGAGCGGGATATTGGGCTTCACCAAACGGGCCACAACAGCGGTGTGATACACAGTGGACTTTACTATCAACCCGGTAGTTTGAAGGCGCTTAACTGTATCAAAGGATATCACCTACTAATCGAATTTTGCCGGCAACATGAAATTGAATTCGAATTGTGCGGTAAGATTGTAGTAGCTACAGATGCACGTGAACTGTCTTTGTTAGACAACCTCTATCAACGTGGGTTAAAAAACGGACTTGATGGATTGCACAAGATCCCAAAAGAAATGTTGGCAGACTATGAGCCTCATGTAAATGGTTTGGAAGGTCTATGGGTACCCCAAACCGGTATTATTGACTACCTGCAAGTAGCTCAAAAATTAGCTAATTTACTTAAGGCTCAGGGCGCGACCATCGAATGTAATCAGAAGGTAATTGATATCCAGAGCCAGGGACAAACTGAAGTGCTCACTGAAAACAATGAGTACCAAACACAGTGGGTGATCAGTTGTGCAGGCCTGTATTCCGATCGGGTGACCCGTATGACCCAGCCCGACCTTGATGTGCGTATTATTCCATTCAGGGGAGAGTATTTTGAACTCAAACCTGAAAAAGATTACTTAGTCAGAAATTTAATTTATCCTGTTCCGGATCCCAACTTCCCCTTTTTAGGAGTTCATTTTACTCGGATGATCAAAGGGGGAGTGGAAGCCGGGCCCAATGCCGTTTTAGCATTTCGCCGTGAAGGCTATTCCAAACTGCAGGTCAACCCAGGAGAATTATGGAATACCCTCCGATGGCCGGGATTCCAAAAAGTAGCTTTGAAATACTGGCAGACAGGTTTAGGTGAACTTTATCGCTCTTTTTCCAAATCTGCTTTCACAAAAGCGCTACAAAAGCTCATTCCTGAGATCAATGAAGACGATCTGGTGCCGGGACATGCCGGGGTTAGAGCGCAAGCCAGTAGCCGGGATGGAGGTTTATTGGACGATTTTAAGATCATTGAAAACCAAACCGGTGTTCATGTTTGCAATGCCCCCTCCCCTGCTGCCACCAGTTCATTGGCAATAGGAGAAACGGTATCGGAACTTCTTTTAAAACGCTTCTAGATCGAATTAAAAAAATCTCTGATAGCAGGAACAAAAAATCTGTAAATGCGTTATAAGGGTATTGATTTAATCTTTATGAAAATATACTCTGACCATTCTGCTTTTGCTTGCTGCTGTTGTTTCGACACAACCAAGGGAAAGGGGAATTGAGTCTGCCAATATAAGATCAATTTAAAGAGCCTTTCCTTGCGGATAGGCTCTTTTCGCTTATGGAGTTAGTTAAAAAAGAACTTACTGGCACGGAATTTCTGAAATCTAGCATAGGTAATACACCATTGTTCAGGTTAAGAAATATCTATCCTTCCAAAACGGTGGGCATCTATGCTAAGCTGGAATGGATGCAAATTGGGGGAAGTATTAAGGCGAGGCCCGCTTTCAACATCATCCATCAGGCTTTGCAGGAAGGATTGTTGGGTAATGGGAAGGTGCTATTAGATGCCAGTAGTGGCAATACCGCTATTGCCTATGCCGCTATTGGAGCATCGTTAAATATACCGGTCACAATTTGCCTGCCAGAGAACGCCAGTACGGAACGTCAAGCAATGCTGCAGGCTTTTGGAGCTCAATTAATCTATACCTCAAAGTTTGGAGGAACCGATGAAG
>JAOTYN010000318.1 GCA_029861825.1 Cyclobacteriaceae bacterium | reverse complement strand
CTTCCGTCGTAAAAAAATAGAGAAACAATTTGATAAAACCATGCTGGGAGACTTGGATCATGCGATCTCCAATGTGGATTTCGAAGTCAAAAGAGCCAAAACCTTTATTTGGTGGTATATTATTCCCATAGCCATCCCGGTTTTCCTCAATATGTACTTGAAGGAAGCTTCATTATGGAAATGGGCCCTGATCATAGGTTGCTTTATCCTTAGTTATGTAGTAGTGCAATTTGGTTTAAATAAGGCACAACTACCCCGAATAGATGCCCTGCAGGCTTTGCGTAAAAAACTAATGGATGAATAGTTTATTTTCTACAACGCCCTCTCTCAGTAATCGGCATATTGCCCAAGAGTGATGGTGTTTGTAACTTGGGAGGGTTGGTCCTCACAGACCATCATTGTGAAATAAATCAATCCCTATGGAATCATTGTATGTTGAAAACCAGATCTTTGTAAATGCCACACCCCTTCAAGTCTGGGAAGCATTGATCGACCCAGAATGTACCAAGCAATACATGTTTGGCTGTGAGGTGATTTGTGAATGGAAGGTAGGCGACCCTATCATTTGGAAGGGTGCAACTGACGGTGTTACCTATGTAAAAGGAAATTTGGTAGAATTCGAAAAGCCTTCAATATTTGCATTTACAGTTTTCGATCCCCATGCAGATTATCCGGACATCCCCCAAAACTATTTGACCGCACGCTACACCTTGCAGGCTCAAGACCAAGGAACTTTACTCAAGGTGACTCAAGGAGATTACAAAAACGTAGCTGAAGGAGACAAACGGCATCAAGACACCGTAGCCCAAGGTGGCTGGGGATCGGTACTGGATGCTATCAAAAAGCTGTTGGAAGTGTCCTGAAATCTGGCTCTCTTTTCCCGTTCACTCATTCTTTGTATCTTATAGGTCGTTGATTTCTTATGGAAGAAAAGACCGCTATACAGAAAGTGAGTTACTGGAAAGAAAAAGCCAAGGAGGTCATGGTGCGTTATTGCGGGGAGTTCTCACCAGTGATTATTGAGAAGGCCCGGGGATCGTACATGTATACCTCCGAGGGCCAGGCTATACTGGACTTTACCTCCGGTCAAATGTGCTCCATACTTGGACATAATCATCCGGCAGTGGTACAGGCCATCCAAAAATCCTGTCGGCAATCCATACATTTATTAAGTACCATTTTGTCCCCGCCGGTAATTGAACTTTGCGAAAAACTGAGTGAGATCTTGCCCGAGGGATTGCAGAAAACACTACTGCTTAATACTGGATCGGAATCCAATGAGGCGGCTTTGAGAATGGCTAAACTCTATACTGGTGGCTTTGAGGTGATCGGTTATACGGGCTCCTGGCACGGCATGACTGCCGGTTCCCAGGCTCATACTTATTCATATACCCGTTCCGGTTATGGTCCGGTGGCTCCAGGTAGTCTGGCCATTCCCGCGCCTTATGCTTATCGTTGTCCCATCAAGCACTGCCAGGGTACTTGCGACAACTCTTGTTTGGAGGTTGGTATTGAACTGGCCGACCGTCAATCGGTAGGAGCCTATGCAGCCCTAATTGCCGAACCGGTGCTTAGCGCCGCCGGCATAGTTGATCTGCCACCGGCTTACGTTAAGAGGCTGCAAGAGATTTGTAAGCAGCGGGGAATGCTGTTGATCTTTGACGAAGCTCAAACTGCTATGGGGCGATTAGGGTATTATTTTGCTTTCGAAAGAGATGGCATCGTACCCGATATACTTACATTATCAAAAACCTTAGGAGGAGGACTACCGCTGGCGGCTACAACCACCAGTAGGGAAATAGAGGAGGAATGTCATAAGAAAGGATTCCTGTACATCACATCTCACGTTTCCGACCCTCTGCCGGCAGAGGTTGGTTTAGCTATGCTGATGACTTTAGAAGCTGAAGACTTGTTGGAAAATGCCCGTACTCAGGGCGCTTATTTGCGGGATCAATTAAAGGAGCTACAATTAAAGCATGAATGTATAGGCGACATAAGAGGCAGGGGGCTGCTGCTGGGGGTAGAAATCGTGAGTGATCGCGAAATGAAAACCCCAGGAGTAGAACTAGGGGAAAAAATCTCTGACCGTTGTCTGGAGCTGGGCCTCAACATGAATATTGTGAGAGTAAAAGGATTTTCCGGAGTATTTCGAATAGCCCCTCCGTTGAACGTTACCGGGGAAGAGATCGATCTGGGAGTTAGCATTCTGGATCAGGCCATTAGTGAAGTCAATAATAATAAAAATCAAATATCGTGATATTAAGTACTACAGACTATATCCCCAATCGGGAAGTGATAGAGATCATAGGGGTAGCCCGCGGCAGTACCGTGCGCGCCCGTAACATCGGAAGAGACATTTTTGCCAGTTTAAAGAATATTGTGGGCGGAGAACTTGAGGAATATACCAAGTTACAGGCTCAGGCTCGGGAACAGGCTATGCAGCGGATGACTCAGGATGCCCAACGGTTGCAGGCGGATGCTATCATAAATATTCGTTTGACCACCTCCATGGTGGTGCAAGGGGCTTCCGAAATTCTCGCTTATGGAACGGCTGTTAAACTAAGTTGACATGGATCTTCTCCCTGTAATTATGATCGGTATTCAGGGCCTAGTTGGCCTGGTACTGCTGGTATTATTGATCTATTTAATAATACGTAGGGTACGTATTAAGCAATCAGAAGACTTTGAGGACCGGGACAACTGATCAGTGCTGAAAGATATACCCTGCTAAAATTTGCTTTTAGCACGCCCTGTGATGGCAGCCTTCTTCTTATCATATTGCCTTAACCAAAAGTACGGTATAATCGTCACTATCTGTATGTTTTTTCAAGCACACGGTTACCAATACCGGAGCCCGATCAGGAGAGAAAGTAGTTCTGCTTTATCTAAGGGACAGAGTGGCCAGCGTGGTACGGCCGAACTCGAAGGATTTGAGGAGATCTCCTTAGCTCCTGGTGAATCGCAAACTGTCAGTTTCAGCCTCGATGATGAGGAGTTAGGTTTTTTTGAGGTTGAAGGTAATTTCAAAGTTGAACCGAGTACTTTAGTCGTAATGATAGGAACAAGTTCTAAGGAAGGACTAAGCGGCAATTTTGAATTGGACTAATATGGGGGTTTATGAAAATTCACCAATTGCGTAATGCCACTTTTATCCTTCACCTGGGGCCTCATAAAATACTAGTTGACCCCATGCTGGGTGAAGCTGGATCTCTGCCCGGATTTCGCATGCTTCGGGGAAAAAGAAAGGCTAACCCTCTTATCGAACTGCCGTCTGGCTCCCAGGAAGCTTTAGAGCAGGTAACTTGGGCACTGCTAACGCACCAGCATCCCGATCATTTGGACAAGGTTGCCTGCGCCTGGCTACGAGAGAAGGGCATTACTTTATATGTTCACCCTCAAGATTTAAAATCCCTGTCTAGAAAATCTCTAAGTGTTAAATCGTTCCTTGAAAACGATTTGGATATGGAAGTAATCCCAGTGCCTACAAAACATGGACCTGGATTGGTAGGTCGATTGATGGGCAAAGGGACCGGATGGCTACTCCGATATCCGGGTGAACCTAGTATTTACATTACTGGTGATACTGTTATGATTCCAGCGGTATCATCGATGATTAAGAACGCGTCACCGGAGGTAGTAGTAGCACCGGCCGGCGCGGCAAATTTCGGCATCGGTCCTGACATCTTATTCCCTCTTTCTGAGCTGCTGACGTTGGCCGAATTAGCATCCGGTAAGGTGGTGTTCAACCATCAGGAAGCCCTGGATCACTGCTTGCTTAACAGGACCGATCTTAGCACCGCCTTAGAAACCCGGGGACTCATGCACAAATGTCTGATTCCCAAAGACGGAGAAGAACTCAGTTTTACCAGTAAGTTGTAACATGAAATCGTTAACCTGGAAATTGCATCTTAAATCGTCGCCGGTCAGAGTGTTTTATTTCCTCAACACCGACTGGGGACGAAAGCAATTCTGGGCGGAGAACGCCCAGCAACAAGGAGACCAAATTGCTTTTGAATTCAGTAACGGCCAAAAGCATACCGCACATATATTGGAAGCTAAAGCCCCGGATATATTCAAGGTGGAGTATTTCAATTCACTAGTGAGTTTTGAACTGGCTGCTGACGGATCCGGGGGCACAGATCTAGTATTACAAAGTACAAATATCCCACACGCCGACTATCAACAAACCTATGCCGGTTGGTTGTCGGTATTGCTGGCCCTTAAAGCTGCCTGCGATTTCCGGGTAGACCTGAGGAATCATGACCCAGCCCGCACGTGGGATCAATTGTACGTTGATAATTAATTCCTTAACTTCTGACTTAATCTGAATACAACATGATCTCCTCATCACAGGTCACCCAATTCCAAGATCAAGGATTTCTGATCATCCCCGATTTTCTCAATGCTTCAGAAATAGAAATTTTACGAAAACGCATTCAACAGATCATCTGTGAGTTTGATATGGAAGCAGTTTCTATCTTTAGTACCACCGAGCAAACTAAAACGGCTGACACCTATTTTATTGACAGCGGCGATAAAATACGGTGCTTCTTTGAAGAGGACGCTTTCGACAATCAGGGTAAACTGGTGCGACCTAAGGAACAAGCTATTAACAAAGTAGGACATGCCCTTCACGATCTGGATGAAGAGTTTTCAAAAATCTCTTATAAACAAGATCTCGCTGAGGTGGCAAAAGATATCGGAATGTCTGATCCCTTAATGGTCCAGAGTCAATATATTTTTAAGCAACCCCGCATTGGCGGAAAAGTGGTAGCCCATCAAGACAGCACCTTCATTTACACCGATCCGCCCAGTTGTATGGGGTTTTGGATGGCAATGGAAGATGCCACTGTGGAAAATGGTTGTTTAATGGCCATACCAGGATCCCACCGAGATCCCTTGGGTAGGCGGCGTTTCGTAAGAAATATTGATGGACAGACCACCAGGTTTGTTGGAACAGAGGCTACTGAATGGGATTTAAACAACATGGTGCCGTTGGAAGCCAAGAGTGGTTCGTTAGTCTTGCTTCATGGCTCCTGTGTTCACATGAGTCTGGAGAATCGTTCCCCAAAATCCAGGCATGCTTTTATTATTCACATGGTTGAAAATGAAGCCAGGTGGCCTCAAGACAATTGGTTACAAAGGCCCCCGGACAAACCCTTTAAGAAGCTCTATGAGTCGGTTCTTTTATAAGGATATTCTGATCTTGGGAATTTTTGTGCTGGCCGCCTGTTCCCCTCCTCAATTGGAAAGGCCAGAAAACCTCATGCCTGGTCGCACTATTAC